>CAYXCT010000038.1:4591-13669 GCA_964463435.1 uncultured bacterium
GGCGTTGTCCATGCACAGCGGGATGCTGGGGCAGAAGAGCTGGATGCCCGCCTCAGCGCAGCGCTGGCCCAGGGCCTGGCGCAGGCGGGCGTTGGCCGCCACGCCGCCGCCCAAGACCACCCGCCGGGAGCCCTCGGCGGCGCAGGCCTTGAGGGTGTTGCGGATGAGCGCCTCGGTGGCCGCCGCCTGGAAGCCCTTGGCCACGCAGGCGGTGTCCGGCTCGCGCCCCTGCTCGCGGCAGGCCTTGATGTGCCAGAGCACCGAGGTCTTGAGGCCCGAGAAGCTGAAGTCAAGGCTGTGGTCCTTCATGCCCGCCCGCGGGAAGCTGACCCCCGGGCCCTGGCAGGCCTCGGCCGCCTTTTGCACCGCCGGGCCGCCGGGGTAGCCCAGGCCCAGCATCTTGGCCACCTTGTCAAAGGCCTCGCCGGCCGCGTCATCGCGCGTGCTGGCCAGCCGGCGCTGGCGGCCGCGCGCCTCGACCAGGTAGAGGCTGGTGTGCCCGCCCGAGGCCACCAGGCCCACAAAGGGGAAATCCAGGCTGGGATGCTCCAGGAAGGCCGCCAGCAGGTGGCCTTCCAGATGGTTGACGCCCAGCAGGGGCAGGCCCGCGAAATAGGCCAGGCCCTTGGCATAGCCCAAGCCCACCAGCAGCGAGCCGGCCAGGCCCGGGCCGCAGGTGGCGGCCACGCCGGCCAGGCCGGACAGGCCCACCCCAGCCTGCTCGAGCGCGGCGGCGCAGACCCAGCCCGCGTCGCGCAGGTGCTGGCGCGAGGCCACCTCGGGCACCACGCCGCCGAAGGGCTGGTGGGCCTCCACCTGGCTGGCCACCACGCTGCTCAGCACGCGGCAGGCGCGCGGCTCGACCACCGCGGCCGCCATCTCATCGCAGCTGGACTCGATGCCCAGCACCAGGCTCTTGGCCGGCTCCTGCAATCCGCCTCCTTGGCCCTTAGCGGACCAGCTCTGAGACCGGCACCAGCTCGATGCCCTGCTGCTGCAGCTCAGGGGCCAGGCGGGCCAGCACCCTGAGCGTGGCCGGGTGGGGGTGGCCGATGGCGATGGCCTGCCCCTTGGTGAGGGCGATATGGGCCGCCTTGCGCAGGGCCTCTTCGATGGAGTCCTCGTACTCCTCATTGTCTAGGAAGACCTGGCGGGCCGCGGTGCGCACCCCGGCCTGGTGGGCGATGCTCTGCCCCAGCGACTGCGGGGTGGTCAGGCTGTCGAGGAAGTAGACGCCGCGCTCTCGGCAGGCCGCGGCCACCAGCCGCATCACGCGGGGGTCGCAGGTGCCCTTGCTGCCCTCATGGTTGTTCACCCCCACCGCCTCGGGCACGGCCGAGAGGTGGCTCAAGGTCAGGCTGCGTATCTCCTCATCGCTCATGCTGGAGAGCAGCGTGCCAGAGACCAGGGCCATGGGGCGCGAGGGCTCCATGGGCAGGTGCAGCAGCACCTCGTGCCCGGCGGCGGCCAGGCGCTGGCTGATGACCCGGCTCTTGGCCTGGCCGGGGAAGACCGCCGCGCTGACGCCCTGGGGCAGGGCCAAGAAGCTGTCCAGCCCGGTGAGGTAATAGCCCCAATCGTCCACCAGCAGGGCCAGGGCCGGACGCCGGCTCAGCTCCATGCGGGCATTCAGCAGCAGGGCGCCGCCCTGCGTGAAGCGCCAGTGGTAGACCGTCAGGCCCTGGGCCTGCTCGCGGCGCTCCGCGACCTGGGCAAAGCCTGCCGCGGCCAGGGCCTGGCGCAGGGCAGCAGGGTTGGCGGCGCGCGGCAGGCGGGCGCTCAAGAAGCCGCCCACGCCGGGCTCAGGGCTGCGGCGCAAGGCCGGGGTGACCCCCTGCCGGCGCAGCTCAGCCAGCAGCGCGGCCAGGCTGGCGCGGGGCTGGCGGGCCTGGGCCGCGGCAGCAGCGGGGGCCTGGCCCTGGCCTTCGGCCGGGGCCGGGGCGCGCTTGAGCCACCACAGCCCGGCCAAGCCCAGCCCCGCCAGCAGGAAGAAAGCGGCCCAAGAGAAGCCCTTGTCCCCGCCGCCGGCCATGCTCAATCCTTGGCGGCGCGGGCGCGGCCAAGGTTCTGCACCTTGACCACTGCCAGGGCCTGCTGGATCTGCGGGTCGCCCATCAGCTCCACCCGCCGGGCCTCATCGTCGCCCTTCTGGCGGCGGGCCAGCTCGCGCTTCAGCTCGGTGGTGATGCGGGCCTTGTCCGCCCAGAACTGCTCCTCGCGGAAGTCCTTCACATGGGCCTCGGCCCAGCGCAGGTAGTCCTTGAGCATCTTCTGCTCGCGGGTCTCGGGCTTCAGGTGCTCCCAGTTGTTCTCGCTCACCTTCACCTCGGGGCTGTCCTCGGGCAGCGCCTCGGCGGTGGCCGTGCTGGCCCAGGCCGCGCCGTTGGCGATGGACTGCTTGGTGAAGGCGGAGAAGGCGTCCTCGGCGAGCATCTCCTCGACCTGCGAGCTGAAGACCTCCTCCTCGCAGACCACATCCGGCTCGATGCCCTTGCCGTGGATCTTGCGGCCCTTGGGGGTGAAGTAGCCGGCCGTGGTCAGGCGCAGGCCCGAATGATCGGAGAGCTCGATGATGGTCTGCACCGAGCCCTTGCCGAAGGTGCGGGTGCCCACCAGCACGCCCAGGCCGTGGTCCTGGATGGCGCCGGAGAGGATCTCGCTGGCCGAGGCCGAGCCGCCGTTGACCAGCAGCACCAGCGGCCCCTTCCAATCTTCGCCGCCCTGGCTGAAGAACTTCTTGTTCTGGCTCTTGATGCGGCCATCGGTGTAGACGATGAGGCCGCCCTTGGGCACGAAGTTGCTGGCGATGCGGGCCGCCATGTCGAGCAGGCCGCCGGGGTTGTTGCGCAGGTCCACCACCAGGCCCGCGGCCTTGCGCCGCTTGGCCTCAGCCACGCCCTTGGCGAACTCCTCATCCACGGTGTCGCCCATGAACTGGCTCAGGCGGATGTAGGCCACATTGCCATCCAGCCAGCTGGTCTTGACGTTCTGGATGTGGATGGTGTCGCGGGTGAGGGTGAATTCCTTGGGCGCCTTGAGGCCCTCGCGGCCGATGGTGATGGTGACATTGGTGCCCTTGATGCCGCGCATCTTGTGCACCGCGTCCATGATGGCCAGGCCCTCGGTGCTCAGGCTGTCGATCTTGAGGATGGCGTCCCCGGACTTGATGCCGGCCTTGGCGGCCGGGGTGCCCTCGATGGGCGAGACCACCGTGAGCTGGCCGCCCTTGATGTCGATCTCGATGCCGATGCCGCCGAACTCGCCGGTGGTCTCCTCCTTCATGTCCTTGTTGGACTGGGCGTCCATGTACTGGCTGTAGGGGTCCAGCCCCTGCACCATGCCCTTGATGGCGTTGCCCACCAGCTCCTTGCTGGCGGTCTTGTCCACATCCACGTAGTTGGACTGGATGAGGGACAGGCTCTCCATGAGGGGCTTGAGCTGCTCATAGAGGTCGTCCTTGGCCGGGGCCTTCAGCGCGGGAAGGAGAAGGGCCAGGGCCAGCGCCAGGCTCAGGGTTGTCGTGCGTCTCATGGGTTGCTCCTCTTTTTGGGCTTGGTCTTGCTCTTCTTGGATGCCGCGGCCCGGTGGGCGCGGGATTGGAGCCACTGCAGGGGGTCGATGGCCTTGCCGTTCTGCCTCACCTCAAAGTACAGGGCGCTCTCGCCCAGGCTGCCGGTGTCGCCCACCGCGCCCAGCGCCGCGCCCGCCGCCACGCTCTGGCCCTTCTCCACCGCCAGGCTGCTGGCCTGGGCGTAGAGGGTGTAGTAGCCGCCGCCATGGTCCAGCACCACCATCTGGCCGAAGCCGGTGAACCAACCCGCGTAGAGCACCTGGCCGGCGGCCACGGCGCTGAAGGGGGTGCCCTCCGGCGCGGCGATCTGCACGCCGCGGTTGAAGACCCAGGTGCCGAACTGGGGGTGCTTCTGCTTGCCGTAGCGGCTGATCAGGCGGCCTTCCACCGGCCACAGGTTGCCGCCGCGGTTCTTGAGCAGGGTGCCGCCCGAGCTGGCCAGGCGGGCCTGGCGGGCCTGGCGCTCCGACTCGGCCTGGCGGGCCTCCGCCTCGCGGGCCTCGCCCTTCAGGCGGGCCATCAGGCCCTGCAGGCTCTCGGCCGCCTGCTTGAGCTCTCCCAGCGTGGCGCTGGCCTTCTGCTTCTTGCGGCGGATGTCCCTGAGCAGGGCCTGCTTGCGCTGGCGCTGGCTGGTGATCTGGCGCTGGCTGGCCATGGCCTTCTGCTCCAGGCGGGCCAGCTCGCTCTCCTTGGCGCTGTACTCCTGCTCGTAGGCCGCCACCCGCTCCATCTCGGCGCGGGTCTCATCCATCAGGCGGGCATTGTCGCGCGCCAGGGCCCGCAAGAAGCGCAGCCGGCTCAGGAGCTCAGCCGGGCTGCGGGAATCCAGCAGCAGCATGGCCCAGCCCAGGTCGCCCTCGCGGTAGAGGCCGGCCAGGCGCTGGCCCAGGGCCTCCTGGTTGGCGGCCAGGCTGGCGCGGTCGGCCTCCAGCAGGGCGCGCACCTCGGCCAAGCGCTGGCGCACCAGCTGCAGGTTGTGCTGATGGGTGCCCAGGTCGCGGCGGGCCAGGTCCAGCGACTTGTCCAGGCCCTCCAGCTGGCCCAGCACCGAGCCTTCGCGGCGCTCGTCCTCGCGCAGGGCGCGCTGCTGGCGCTGCATGGCCTTGCGGGTGGCGTCCAGGCCGCGGCGGCTCTGGCTGATCTGCTGGCGCACCTGGCCCAGGTCGCGGGCGCTGGGGCTCGCCGGCTCGGGCGCGCCCGCATCCGCGGGCGCCAGGCAGGGCAGCAGCAGCAGGGCCAGGGCCAGGGGGCGGGCGCTCATGGGCGGGAATTCCTGCCCGCGGCGAAGAGGCCGCCCACAAAGCCCAAGGCCAGGCCCAGGCCCAGCAGGCGCAGGCAGAAGGCGAAGTCGATGCCCTGGGGCATGAAGGCTCCCAGGTCCACCTGCAGCTCGGCCAGGGCGCGGGCCGCCAGGGCCTGCCCCAGCACGAAGAGCCCGGCGGCGGCCAGCAGGCCGCCCAGCAGGCCCTGCAGCATGCCCTCCAGCAAGAAGGGCAGGCGCACGAACCATTCCGGCGCGCCCACCAGGCGCATGATGCTCAGCTCTTGCCGGCGGGCATGGGCGGTCAGCTTGAGGATGTTGGCCACCACCAGCAGGGCCACCGCCCCCAGCAGGCCGGCCACCGCTGAGAGCAGCCAGCGCACCACGGAGAAGGCCTTCAGCAGGCGCTCCACCGCCTCGCGCCCATAGTCCACCTCATCCACGCCCGGCAGGGCCTTGGCCTGCCCGGCCAGGCGCCTCAGCGCCTCGGGCTGCTCGGTCTCCATGCGCAGGCGCGCCGAGGCTGGCAAGGGGTTGTGGCCCAGCACCTCCAGGTAACGCTTCAGCTCCGGGTCGCGGGAGAGCGCGCGGGCCGCGTCTTCAGGGCTCACCAGCTCCATCGAGCGCACGCCGGGCAGGGCCGCCAGGGCTGCGGCCGTGGCGCTCACCGCCTCGGGCGCCAGGCCGGCCTTGAGGTAGGCCACCACCTCCACCCGCTGCTCAAAGCCGGTGAGCAGCAGCCGGGTGTTGGCCTCCAAGAGCATCCAGGCCCCGGCCACGGCCAGGGCCGCCGCCACCGCGGCCACCGAGAGGAAGCTCATGAAGGGATTGCGCTCAGCCGAGCGCAGCGCCTCGCGCAGGGCGAAGCTGGGCTTAGGGCTGGGCATGGCCGCCTCCTTGGGGGCTGAAGAGCGTGGGCTGGGCCGCGCCGTCGTCCTCCACCCGGCCGTCCCGCAGCCGCACCACCCGGCAGCTCAGGGCCTGCATCATCATGGCATTGTGGCTGGCCACCAGCACGGTGGCGCCCTTCTCGTTGGCGCGCTTGAGCAGGCTGAAGACCTCCCAGCTGGTGTCAGCGTCCAGGTTGCCGGTGGGCTCATCGGCCAGCACCACCGCCGGGTCATGGGCCAGGGCGCGGGCCACGGCCACCCGCTGCTGCTCGCCGCCCGACAGGCGGTGGGGGTTGAGCTTGGCCTTGGCCATCAGCCCCACGCCCTCCAGGGCGGACTGGGTCTCGCGCCGCACCTCAGAGCTGGGCAGGCCCTGCACCTCAAGGGCGAAGGCCACGTTGTCCCACACGCTGCGGTCATAGAGCAGCTTGAAGTCCTGGAAGATGACCCCCAGGCGCCGGCGCAGGGCCGGCACCTTGTGGGCCGCCAGGCGGCCCAAGTCCACGCCCTCCAGCAGCACCCGGCCGGCGCTGGCAGCCTCGGCGCGGTAGAGCAGCTTCAGCAGGGTGCTCTTGCCCGCCCCGCTGGGCCCGCTCAAGAAGACGAACTCCCCTTCAGCCACCTTCAGGTCCACCTGCCGCAGGGCGGTGATGTCGCCGGGATAGCTCTTGGAAACCGCTTGAAATTCGATCATGGGGGTATATGCTCTCCTAGCGCCCCTCGGCGGGCGCGGCCAAGGCTCTTTTATAGCACAGCCTCCCGGGGGCCACAACGCCCGCCAGGGGCCGGAAAGGGGACATGATCAAGGTGACGGCAGCTTATCTGGGCAGCCTGCGCGGCTCCATGGGCCGCGAGCAGGAGCCCTTCAGCCTGGAGGACAGGGCCACGGTCTACTCCCTGCGCCGGCTGGCCTTCCGCAAGCTGGGGCCCAAGGCCCTGGCCCAGATGCAGGGCATGGTCACCACCCTGGACCATTGCCAAGTGGCGCTCAACCATGTGCTCAAGGACGGCGACACGGTGGCCTTCTTGCCGCCAGGCATGCAGACCACGGGGCACGGCAGGGTGTGACGCGCGAAAGGCGGCCTCAGGGCCGCCTTTTCTCATCCCTGCCCGCCCCCATCGCGGCGCAGGCCCAGGCGCTGGCGCACCAGCAGGGCCGCCAGCATCAAGAAGGCCAGCCCAGCGCCGGCCAGGGCCAGCAGCTTCAGGTTGGCGCCGGTCAGGCTGCGGGCGGCCAGGGCATAGAGCAGGCTCCAAGGCAGCATGCCCACGGCGCTGCCCAGGGTGAAGTCCCAGAAGCTCACCTGCGAGATGCCGGCGGCATAGCCGGGGAAGACATAGGGGAAGGGCAAGAAGCGCGAGAGCAGGCTGGCCTTGAAGCCGTGGCCGCCGGCGCGGGCGTCCATCTGCCGCAAGAAGGCCAGGCGCGGCAAGAAGAGCCTCTCCACCAGGCGGCGGGCCACGGTGCGGGCCAGCAGGTAGCTGGCCGCCGCGCTCAAGGTGGAGCCCAGCCACACCAGCGGGAAGGCCAGGTACCAGGGGAAGAGCAGGCCGCCGGCCAGGCAGAGGATGGAGACCGGCACCATCAGGAGCGGCAGCAGCGTGAAGACCAGCAAGAAGAGGGCCCAAGCCAGGGGCCCGGCCGCATCCACGCTCTGGCGCAGGGAGCCGGCGGCGGCTGGCAGGTCGCCGGCGCGCAGCGCGGCCCAGTCCAGGGGCAGCAGCGAGAGCAGGCCCAGGGCCAGCAGCAGGACTAGGATGGCGAGGATGGCTTTGCGCATGTCCCCTCAGGGCTGGCCGGGCGCCTTAAGCGCCGCGCGGCCCCTGCACGAAGATGCTCTCGCTGTGGGTTTCGCCGTCCACCTCGCAGCGCACCTCGAAACGCCCAGGCTTCTGGATGAAGACGGGCAGGCTGGGTATGAAGTTCACCGGCAGGGGCACCTCCGTCGGATGGCCAGGCCCCGCCTTCACGGTCAGGTTGGCCTCCAGGCGCATGGGCTGCATGCGGCCCTCGGGCCCCGGGATCTCCAGGATGCCGCCCTGCGCGTCCCGCACGCTGATGGCGAAATGGTGCACCGGCGGCTCGCTGGGGTCGGCCAGGGCGTGCACCAGCACCGTCAAGGGCAGGGTGGCCGGGAAGCCCGGCACGCTGGCAGAGCTGAGCCCACCGCCCAGGATGGAGAAGCTGCCGTTCTCATAGCCCACGGCATGCTGGCAGAGGATGACCTGCTTGACCTTCATGGATGCCTCAGATGAGCATGTTGAGAAGGGACTGGGCCCCAAAGCCCGCCTGGTTGAGCAGGCCCGGCAGAACCGACATGGCCCAGTAGCCGGCCAGGCCCAGGCCCGCGCCGCAGAGGGTGTTGATGAAGTTGACCTGGTCGTTGTTGAGCCAGCCCCGGCGCTGGGCCGTGGCCCCCAGGGCGCTGTCCACCACGTTGCCCGCCACGCCGGCCAGCAGCACGGGCAGGGTGGCGCGCACCGGCACCAGGTGCAAGAAGCGGCCCATCAGGGCCATCAGCACGGCGCCCAGCGCGCCCACCAGGCTGCCGCCCAGGGTGATGCCGCCGTCGGTGCCGATGGGCACCGGCTCGCCGGTGGTGATGAGCACCGGCTGCTGGCCCGCCACCTGGCCGAACTCGCTGCTCAGGGTGTCGGAGAGCGCGGCGGCGTAGCAGCCCACGAAGGCCCAGCGCAGGGCCTCAGCCCAGCGCGGATGCCCCTGCGCGGCCAAGTGCCAGGCGAGCAGCGCGCAGGCCGTGCCCACGCCGGCATTGGCCCAGGCATGGCGCCAGCTGCGGCGGCCGCCCTGGGCCTGGGCCACGCCCAGCTGCCGCTTGCGCTCATACTGGTAGAAGGTGGCGGCGCTGCCGCCCAAGAAGAAGGCCACCAGCACCAGCCAGCCGCCCCAGCCCAGGCAGAAGGCGGTGAGGCTGCCGATGGCCAGGGCCGCGGCCAGGCCCGAGGGCGAGAGCAGGCGGCGCAGCCCCGCATAGCCCACCAGCAGCGCATTGACCAGCAGGGCCTGGGCCAGGGGCATCAGCAAGCCCCCAGCAGGGCCTTGAGCCCGGCCTCATCCAGGCTGGGCTGCCCCAGGCGCACGGGCTTGTCCGCAAAGCCGTGGAAATCCGATCCGCCGGAGATGAGCAGCCCATGGCGGGCGGCCAGGGCCTGGTACTGCGCCTCCTCAGCCGGGCCATGGTCGCTGTGGAAGGCCTCAATGGCCTGCAGGCCCGCCAGCTTGAGCCGCGCCACCAGGGCCTCCAGCTCAGGGCCTGAGATCCCCAGCTGCACCGGGTGGGCCAGCGCCGCCAGCCCGCCCGCTTGGCGGATCATGGACACGCTCTCCTCAGGGC
>CAYXCT010000039.1:0-12979 GCA_964463435.1 uncultured bacterium
TCCACATCCTGCCGCCCGCGCTCTCCTGGCTGTGGCGGCTGGTGGCGCCGCGCGGCTACGCCAACCCCAGCATCCTCGACAGCAAGGGCATGGAGAGCGAGGGCGTGGGCAGCTACTGGGCCTTCTGCACGGGCCGGCGCGTGGACCAGGCCAACCTGCTGCTCAAGCAGATCACCTCCACCCCCGAGACGCGGCATGTGCTCATCCCCCACCAGCACATCGGCGCCTGGAAGGTGGGCTACATGAGCGAGTGGCTGGTCCGCGAATACCTGGCCCGCCGCGGCGGCGCCCGCTTCCGCGCCGACCAGACGGTGAACTCCCGCTGCCCGCTCCTGGGCCGCACCCTCTGGCACATGCAGATCGAGGGCACCCTGCTGCCGCACTGGTTCCTGCAGGTGGACACCCAGCCGGAGGTGGGCGAGAAGGCCTACGACGAGGGCGCCCAGCTGCTGACCGCGTTCTTCCACCGCGAGCTCAAGCAGTTCCTCACTCCCGACCTGGACCCGCTGGGGCGCAAGGTCATCGAATGCTGCCTGCAGGGCGGCTCGGTGACGGACTACGACAGCCTTATCAAGGCTTGAAATAAAGGGGCTCTTAGGGTATAAATCTGTGCCCCGCGAGGATGGTGAAATGGCAGACACGTACGCTTGAGGGGCGTATGGGGAAACCCGTGCGGGTTCAAGTCCCGCTCCTCGCACCAAACCTTGATCCCGCCCGCGAGGGCGGGATCTTTGTTTTGAAGGAAAACCGTGGACCTAGTCAAAGAGACCCGGCGGCGCCGCACCTTCGCCATCATCAGCCACCCCGACGCCGGCAAGACCACCCTCACTGAGAAGCTGCTGCTCTATGGCGGCGCCATCCAGATGGCGGGCAGCGTGCGCGCGCGCCGCAACCAGCGCAAGGCCACCAGCGACTGGATGGCCATCGAGCAGGAGCGCGGCATCTCGGTCACCAGCACCGTGCTGCAGTTCGAGTACCAGGGCTGCCGCTGCAACCTGCTGGACACCCCCGGCCACCAGGACTTCAGCGAGGACACCTACCGCACCCTGATGGCCGCTGATGCCGCCATCATGCTCATCGACGCCGGCAAGGGCGTGGAGCCCCAGACCGAGAAGCTCTACGCGGTCTGCCGGCTGCGCAAGATCCCCATCTTCACCTTCGTCAACAAGATGGACCGCCCGGCCCTGGAGCCCCTGCAGCTGATGGACGAGGTGGAGGCCAAGCTGGGCCTGGCCACCTGGCCCGCCAACTGGCCCATCGGCAACGGGCCCAGCTTCTGCGGGGTCTATGACCGCATGGGATCCAGCCTGCACCTCTTTGACCGCCAGGAGGGTGGCGCCAAGGCGGCCCTGGTTCGCCTCTCCAACTTGGAGGACCCCGCCCTGCCCAGGCAGATCGGGCCCCAGGCCACCCAGAACCTGAAGGAGGAGCTGGCCCTGCTGGAGCAGCTGGGCATCGGCTATGAGCCGGAGCTGGTGGCCAGCGGCGACCTCTCGCCGGTCTTCTTCGGCAGCGCCATGACCAACTTCGGCGTGCAGCAGCTGCTGGACCGCTTTCTGGAGCTGGGGCCCTGCCCCGGGCCCCGCCAGGCCGAGGGCGCCGAGGGCGGGCTGGTGCGGCCCGAGTCTGAGGCCTTCAGCGCCTTCGTCTTCAAGACCCAGGCCAACATGGACCCCCGCCACCGCGACCGGGTGGCCTTCTTCCGCATCTGCTCCGGCGCCTTCAGCGAGGGCATGGAGGTGGTCAACGCCCGCACCGGAAAGGCCCTGCGCCTGACCAAGCCCCGCGAGTTCTTCGGCCGCGAGCGCGAGGCCGCCGAGGAGGGCTTCGCGGGCGACGTGCTGGGCATCGTGCACAGCGGCGCGGTGCTCATCGGCGACACCCTGCACAGCCCGCTGCCGGGCGGCGGGCACATCCGCTTCTCGGGCATGCCGCGCTTCTCCCCCGAGCATTTTGGCGTGCTGCGCGCCGCCTCGCCGGCCCACCGCAAGCAGTTCGTCAAGGGCCTGGAGGAGCTGCTGGAGGAGGGCGCGGTGCAGGGCCTGCGCGATTCCGGCGCCATGGGCAATGACCTGATCCTCGCCGCGGTGGGGCCCCTGCAGTTCGAGGTGATGCAGTACCGCCTGCGCGCGGAATACGGGGCCGAGACTAG
Source organism: uncultured bacterium (assembly GCA_964463435.1). Lineage (GTDB taxonomy): Bacteria > Oederibacteriota > JAJYGY01 > JAJYGY01 > JAJYGY01 > CAYXCT01. The sequence continues at coordinate 2,153 of CAYXCT010000039.1, forward strand.
CCTGGACATGCTGCCCTACCGCCTGGCCCGCTGGATCAGCGGCGACCAGGCCAGCCAGGATGAGCTGGCCGCCTCCACGGCCGTGCGCTGCGTGCAGGACCTGCGGGGCCGCCTGGTGGCGCTGTTCCGCGACCCCTGGAGCATGGATCATATCGTGCAGAAGCACCCCAAGCTGGTGTTCTCCAGCGTGGCCATCGCCGATTGAGGAGGAGCCCATGCGCGCTTTGATCGCAGACATCGATGACACCATCTGCCCCAGCACCAAGCCGGTGCGGCCGGAGATGGCGCGCGAGATAGACCGCATCATCGCCGCGGGCCGGGTCTTCGCCTTCATCAGCGGCAGCACCCTGGACCAGCTCACCGAGCAGCTGGCGCCCTATCTCACCCAGCCCTTCCACATCCTGGCCGCCTCGGGCACCCATTACGCCACCGTCACCTATCCCCAGGGCAAGCCCCTGCGGGAGGAGAAGTACAAGCACGGCTTCGCCGCGGCCGAGCGGGCCGAGATCTTGGCGGCCTTTGAGGAGCTGTTGGCCGCCACCGGGGTCAAGAGCCTGACCACCAAGGAGGACCAGCTGCAAGACCGCGGCAGCCAGATCACGCTGTCGGCCATCGGCCGCAACGCCCCGGAGCAGGCCAAGCGCAGCTTCGACCCGGATGGGAGCCTGCGCCGCGAGTGGGTGGCCCGGCTCAGGGCCCGCCTGGGCGATCGCTTCAGCATGCGCATCGGCGGCACCAGCAGCATCGACATCACGCCCCTGGGCGTGGACAAGGCCTGGGGCATCCGCCGCTTCTTGCAGCTGCAGGGCATCCAGCCCAGCGAGGCGCTCTTCTTCGGCGACAAGCTCGACCCCCATGGCAATGACTATCCCGCCCTGCAGGTGGTGGACTGCATGGCGGTGCGGGACGAGAAGCACGCCCTGGAGCTGCTCAAGCTCTTCCTGCCCAGCCAGCCCTGCTAGGCCTGCGCTGGTTGGGCCTTGGGGGGGCGCGGCATGCCGCGCCCCCCCTTTTGTTTGGCCTATTTTCCTTGATGATGCATCAGGCCTCTGGGAAACTGATGGCATGGAGACCCGCGACGCATACCAGCATTGCCTGGCCCTGGCCCAGCAGCACTATGAGAATTTCCCCGTGGCCTCGCGCCTGCTCAGCCGTGACCGCCGCCTGGCCGTGGCGGCCATCTATGCCTTTGCCCGCCAGGCCGACGACTACGCCGATGAGCCGCAGTTCGGGCCAGCCGGCCGGCGCCTGGCCCTGCTCGACGCCTGGGAGGCTAAGCTGGATGACCCGCGGGAAGACCCGGTCTTCATCGCCCTGGCCGATGCCTGCCAGCGCTTCAGCATCCCGCGCCAGCCGCTGGTCGACCTGCTCAATGCCTTCCGCCAGGATGTGCGCCAGGCGCGCTACCCTGACTTTGAGGCCGTGCTGGGCTACTGCCGGCTCTCTGCCAACCCGGTGGGCCGGCTGGTGCTGGCCATCCATGGCCGCCAGGGGGCTGAGCTCACGGCCATGTCTGATTCCATCTGCACGGGCCTGCAGCTGGCCAACTTCTGGCAGGACCTGAGGAGCGACGCCTGCGCGCGCGGCCGCATTTACCTGCCGCAGGATGAGATGGCCCGTGCCGGCGTGCTTGAGGCGGACTTGGCCGCGCCCACGGCCAGCCCGGCCCTGCGCCAGCTGATGCAAGAGCAAGTCAAGCGCACCCGCGGCATCTTCGCGCAGGGCCAGGGCCTGCCTGGCCAGCTGGGCGGCCTGCTGGGCCTGGAGATAAGGCTCACTTTGCTGGGCGGCCAAGCCATCCTGGATGCCATCCAGCGCCAGGGTTTCGACACCCTCGCGGCCCGGCCCAAGCTGGGCAAGGCCCGCTGGCTGGCGCTGCTGGGGCGGGCCCTGATGGGAGGCTGCTGATGGCGCGCCTGGACGGCAAGGCCCTCGCCGCCGCCGCGGCTGGCAGCAGCTTTGGCTGGTCCTTTCTGCTGCTGCCCAAGCACCGCCGCTTGGCCATGCGCATCCTCTATGCCTTTTGCCGCCAAGTGGACGACCTGGCGGATGAGGCGCCGAGCGTGGAGGCGGGGCGGCGCGGGCTCATGGCCTGGCTCGAGTGCCTGCAGGGCCGGCCAGCCGCCAGCCCCCTGGAAGAGGCGGTGGGCTGGATCATCCATGAGCACGGGGTGCCTGCCTCGGCCCTGCAGGAGGTGGTGGAGGGCGCGCTCTCAGACCTGCGGCCCCTGGTGCGCTTTGATTCGCGCGCTGAGGTCGAGCGCTACTGCCACCAGGTGGCCGGTGCCGTGGGCCTGGCCTGCCTGCCGCTCTTTGGCGCAGGGCCGGGCCAGGGCGCGGCCTTTGCCGAGGCCCTGGGCCAGGCCCTGCAGGGCGCCAACATCCTGCGCGACGTGCGCGAGGATGCCCTGCGGGGCCGGCTCTACTTTGCGCGCCAGGACCTGGCGCGCCACGGGGTGGATGAGGCCGCCTGGATGCGGCTAAAGCCGGGCGCCGGGGCCCTGCCCCTGCTGGCCGAGCATGCCGAGCGGGTGCAGGCGCGCTTTGATGAGGCGCGGCGGCTTGGCCAGGGCTTGCCGGGCGCGGACCTGCGGCCGGCCTGGGCCATGGCCGATGTCTATGAGGCCCTGCTGCATCAGATGCGGGCCCAGGGCTTCAAGGCCTTCGAGGCCCGGCCGCGCGCCAGCGCCTGGCTCAAGCTGCGCTGCCTGCTCAAGCAGGCCCTGCGGCCCGCGCCGCGGCAGGGGGCCTGAGATGGCCAAGCGCGCCATCGTGGTGGGCGGCGGCTGGGCCGGGTGCGCGGCGGCCGAGCGGCTGGCCCAGGCCGGCCTCAGGGTGGCCCTGGTGGAGGCGCGGCAGGGCCTGGGCGGCAGGGCGCGCGGGGTGGCCTCGCGCGGGCTATCGCTGGACAATGGCCAGCATCTCTTCTTGGGCGCCTATTCCGCGGCCCTGGGCCTGCTGGAGCGCCTGGGCACCCGGCAGGCGGTGCGGATGCAGGACAGGCTGAGGGTGCCCTTTCTGCTGCCTGCCGGCGGCCAAGCAGAGCTCGCCTGCGGCGCCCTGCCGGGCATGGCCGGGCTGGCCCAGGGCCTCACCGGCTTCGCTGTGCTGGCCCCTAAAGAGAAGGTGCAGGCCCTGAGCCTGGGCCTGTGGAGCGGGCCGGAGCTGATGCAGGCGGGCTGGGGCCAGGCCCCGGCCTCGCTGGAGGGCCTGAGCGCCGCGGAATGGCTCAAGGCCAGGGGGCAGGGCCCGGGCGCGCTCAGCAAGCTCTGGGAGCCCCTGTGCCTGGCCGCCTGCAACGCGCCCCTGAGCCAGGCGCCTGCCAGCCTGCTGGCCGCGGTGCTCTCCCAGGGCTTTCTCAAGGGCGGCAGCGCGGCATGCCTGGGCTTCAGCCAGGCTCCCCTGGATGCGCTCCTGCAGCCTCTGCCCGCGCTGCTCAAGGAGAAGGGCGGGGAAGCGCGGCTGGGAGCCAAGGCTTTGGCCCTGGAATTTGAGCAAGGCCGGCCTCAGCGCCTGCTCTTGGAGGGCGGGCAGCGCCTGTCCGCTGATGCCTTTGTGCTGGCCCTGCCCGCGGCCCAGGCCGCGGAGCTGCTGCCAGAGGATGCCTGCGGCCAGCTGGGATTGGCGCCCATGGCGGCCCTGGCCGGCTCGGCCATCGCCTCCGCCTATCTGCTCTGCCGCCAGCCCCTGCTTTCGGCAAGCTTTGGGGCATTCTTGGACCCAGAGCAGGGCCAGCCGGACTGGCACTGGGCCTTTGACAAGGGCCCGGCCGCGGGCGGCCACCTGCACTGCTTCGTGGCCAGCGCTGCTGGCCGCCTCTCCAACCTGGGCCGCGCAGCCCTGGCCGATTCGCTCTACGGCCAGCTGGCGCGCTATCTCCCTGGCTTTGAACCCGCGCTGGTGATGGAGTCGGTCTGGCTCATGGAGCGCAGCGCCACCCCGCTCTTCACCACAGAATCCCTCAGCCTGCGGCCCAGGCAAGCCACGGGCATCCCGGGCCTGGGCCTGGCTGGCGACTGGACCGACACGGGCCTGCCAGCCACGCTGGAAGGAGCGGTGCGCTCCGGCCAGGCCGCGGCGGACTGGGTGAAATAGAGGCGGGGGCCCCAATGCCACCCGGGCTGAATGGGAGCAATTCCGCAGGCGTAGATAAGCTAATTGGAGCGAGCAATGCATGTGATTGTCACATCCTTCTTTGCCGTGTTCCTTGCCGAGATGGGCGACAAGACCCAGCTCTTGGTCTTTGCCCTGGCTGCCCGCTACCGCAGGCCCTGGCCCGTGATGGCCGGCGTGCTGGCCGCCACCCTGCTCAACCATGGCATCTCGGCCTGGGTGGGAAGCCTCCTGGGCGCCGCGCTCAGCCCCAAGCTGCTGGAGGGCCTGCTGGCCGTGAGCTTCTTGGGCTTTGGCGCCTGGGCCCTGGTGCCTGACCGCGAGGAGGCCTTGCAGGCGCAGAGCCGCTTCGGCCCCTTTTTGACCACCTTGGGGCTCTTCTTCTTGGCTGAGATCGGCGACAAGACCCAGCTGGCCACCCTGGCCCTGGCCGCCCATTACCATGACTTTGTGGGCGTGCTGGCCGCCAGCACCACGGGCATCTTGGTGGCAGACGGTTTGGCTGTGTTCCTGGGCGAGAGGATCGCCCATCTCATCCCGGCGCGGGCGCTGCGCTAGGCCTCGGCTGGGCTCTTCTTCGGCTTGGGGCTCCTGGCCCTGGCCGCTTGGATGCGGGCGTGAGTATCCTTCTGAGGTGATGCATGGAGCAGGCAGTCGCATTCCTAGGATTGGGCAGCATGGGGCAGGGCATGGCGCGCCGCCTGCTCAAGGCCGGCATCCCGCTCACGGTGTGGAACCGCAGCAAGGCCAAGGCCGAGCCGCTGCTGGCCGAGGGCGCTGCTTGGGCAGAGAGCCCAGCCCAAGCCGTGGCGCCGGGCGGGGTGGCCATCACCATGCTCAGCGATGACGCGGCCTTGAAGCAGGTGGCTCAGGCCTTCATCCCGCGCCTGGCCCAGGGCCTGCACATCAGCATGTCCACGGTGGGGCCGGACACCAGCCGCCTGCTGGCCGCCGAGCAGGCCCGCCTGGGCGGCGCCTTGGTGGCGGCCCCGGTCTTCGGCCGGCCCGACGCCGCGGCCGCGGGCCTGCTCTTCATCCCGGCTTCGGGCCCGGCCACGGCCCTGGAGCGCGCCCGGCCCCTGCTGAGCCTGCTGGGCCAGCGGGTGGAGGCCTTTGGCGAGGATGCGGGCGCTGCCAGCATGGTGAAGCTCTGCGGCAACTACCTGCTGCTGGCCGCCACCCAGGCGCTGGGCGAGAGCATGCAAGCGGCCGAGGCCAACGGGCTCGACCGGGCCCAGGTGATGGACTTCTTCACCAGCACCTTCCTGGCCGCGCCCTCGCTCAAGGCCTATGGCAGCCGGGTGGCCCGCCGCGACTTCGCGCCGGGCGGCTTCAAGCTGAGCCTGGCGGCCAAGGACCTGCGGCTCTTCAGCCAGCAGAAGGGGACCGCGGGCCTGCCGGTCAATGCGCTGGTGAACGCCGGCTTGGCTGAGCTCTTGGCGCGCGGGCAGGGCGAGCAGGACGCCACGGCGCTGGCGCGCCTGCTGGACGAGAAAAAGGCATGAATGAACCCCGCCCTTGTTGACGGGGCCAGCAGGCCGTGATATCAAAAAGCTTTGACCACCCCAACCAGGGCTTGCCATGAACCTTCCCAGCAACATCCCGGTCTTTGCCAGCATCTATTTGAGCGACATCCAGGGCGCGCCCGTGTACAGCCCGGATGGCAGCCGCCTGGGCACCCTGCGCGACCTGCTCATCCTGCCCCAGGAATCGCCGCGCGTGGCGGCGGCGCTGGTGCGCACCCCCCAGGGCTCGCAGCTGCTGGATTGGGAGGGCTTCTCGGTCACTGATGAGGACAGGAAGCTGCGGGTCACCTGCCGCAGCGCCAAGCCCCACGTGGCCGGGGCTGAGGGGCTGGTGGCCCTGGCGCGCCAGGTGCTGGACCAGCAGATCGTGGACCTGGACGGCCGCAAGCTGGTGCGCGTCAACGACATCCGACTGGCCTTCCTCTCCACCGGCTGCTTCCCGGTGGCGGTGGATGTGGGCGTGGCGGGCCTGCTGCGCCGGCTGGGCGTGGTGGATGTGACCAACGCGGCCCTGCAGGTGCTGGGCCGCAGCGTGCCGGGCCGCCTCATCAAATGGGATGACATCGGCGTGCTGGCCCGCGACCGGGGCGACGTCAAGCTGGCGGTCAGCGCCGCCAAGCTCAACACCCTGCATCCCTCGGACCTCTCCGACATCGTGGAGGAGATGGATGTCCGCACCCGCCAAGCCGTCTTCCAATCGCTGGACGCCGGCCAGGCGGCCGATGTGCTGGAGGCCATGGAGGACGAGGCCCAGGCCCGCGTGGTGGAGGAGCTGCCGCTGGAGAAGGCCGCGGACGTGCTGGAGCAGATGCCCAGCGACGAGGTGGCCGACATCCTTGACGACCTGAAGCAGGACAAGGCCGAGGAGCTGCTGGAGGAGATGGACAAGGAGACCTCCAGCGAGGTGCGCGAGCTGATGGAGTACGAGGAGGGCACGGTGGGCAGCCTGATGTCGGCTGACTTCACGGCCTTTGCCGCCGATTCCACGGCCGAGCAGGCCCTGGCTGAGCTGCGCCGCCAGAAGCCCGAGCCGGACGCCATCTACACCCTCTTCGTCACCGATGCTGCCGGCCTGCTCAGGGGCTCGCTGGCCCTGCCCGACCTGGTGCTGGCGCCCCCTGAGGCGCCCCTCAGCAAGCTGATGGACAAGCGGCCCAAGAGCGTGCATGACACCGACAAGCTGGCGGCGCTCACCAAGCTCATCAGCAAGTACAGCCTGCTCTCGGTGCCAGTGGTGGACAAGGACAAGCGGCTGGTGGGCTGCATCGTCATCGACGACGTGGTCTACCGCATGCTGCGCAGCCGCAGGGGGCGCCTGTGAACCTGCGGCTGCCCTTTTCGCTGCCCAAGTGGCGCCTCAAGCGCGGATGGCTGGCGCCCCTGCTCACCTTCGCCGCGGTGCTGGGCCCCGGCATCATCACGGGCAGCGTGGACAATGACGCCGGCGGCATCACCACCTACTCGGTGGCCGGGGCCAAGTACGGCTACAGCCTCATCTGGACGCTCATCCCGTCCTTCGTGGTGCTGGCCGTGGTGCAGGAGATGAACGCCCGCATGGGCATCGTCACCGGCAAGGGCCTGGCCGACCTCATCCGCGAGAACTTCGGGGTCAAGATCACCTTCCTCATCTTCATGGGCCTGCTCTTTGCCGACATCGGCAACACCACCACCGAGTTCGCCGGCGTGGCGGGCAGCTTCGATGTGGTGGGCGTCAGCAAGTACATCTCGGTGCCGCTGGCGGCCCTGGGCGTGTGGCTGCTGGTGGTCAAGTCCAACTACAAGATCGCCGAGCGGCTGTTCCTCTTCTTCTCCTTCGCCCTGCTCTCCTACATCGTGTCCGCCCTGCTCTCCAAGCCGGATTGGGGGGCCATCGGCGCATCCATCGCCAGGCCCAAGGTCGAGATGTCCATGGACTACCTGACCATGGTGGTGGGCCTGGTGGGCACCACCATCGCGCCCTGGATGCAGTTCTACATGCAGTCCGCGGTCATCGAGAAGGGCCTCAAGATCGAGGACTACAAGTATGTGTGGGCGGACGTGCTGGTGGGCTGCGTGGCCACCGTGGTGGTGGCCTTCTTCATCATCGTGGCCTGCGCCGCCACCCTGCACCCGGCCGGCATCCAGATCGATGAGGCCCGCGATGCCGCGCTGGCCTTGAAGCCCCTGGCGGGCGCCTTCGCCAGCTATGTCTTCGCCTTCGGGCTGTTCGTGGCCTCCATCTTCTCGGCCACCATCCTGCCGCTGGCCACCTCCTTCTACGTCTGCGAGGCCTTCGGCTTTGAGGCCGGCATCGACAAGAGCTGGCGCGAGGCGCCGGAATTCTACAAGCTCTACACCAGCATCATCCTGGTGGGCGCCGGCATCATCCTCATCCCGCATGTGCCGCTGGTGGCCATCACCCTGTGGACCCAGGTGATCAACGGCCTGCTGCTGCCGGTGGTCATGCTGGTGATGATCCTGCTGGTCAACAACCCCGAGATCATGGGCCAGCACGTCAACAAGCGCTTCGGCAACTGGGTGGGCTGGATCACGGTGGTGGTGCTGGGCGTGCTCTCGCTGGTGCTGATCGCCTGCAGCATCTTCACCTGAGATGGCGATCTACCTGGACCACAACGCCACTTCGCCGCTGAGGCCCGAGGCCCGCGAGGCCATGCTGCCCTGGCTGGGCGGCCGCTTCGGCAACGCGGGCAGCGCCCACGCCACGGGCAGGGCGGCGCGCGCCGCGCTGGAGGCCGCCCGCGAGGCCCTGGCCGGCTGCATCGGCGCTGAGCCGGATGAGGTGGTGCTCACCAGCGGCGGCACCGAGGGCGGCTCGCTGGCCGTGCTGGGCGCAGCGCGGGCCAGCGCCCGCGGCCGGCACGCCGTGGTCTCGGCCGCTGAGCACGCCTGCGTGCTGAATGCCGGGCACAGCCTGGCCAGCTTCGGCTACCAGGCCTCGCTGGCGCCGGTGGATGCGGGCGGCCGGGTGAGCCTGGATTCGCTCAAGGCCACGGCCCGGCCCGACACGGTGCTGGCCTCGGTGATGCACGCCAACAACGAGACCGGGGCGGCCAACGACATCGCGGCCCTGGGCGCCTGGTGCCGCGAGCGGCGCATCCTCTTCCACACCGACGCGGTGCAGTCCTTCGGCAAGCTGCCCTTGGATGTGCGCCAGCTGCCGGTTGACCTGGCCAGCTTCTCGGCCCACAAGTTCGGCGGCCCGCAGGGCGCGGGCTTCCTGTATGTCAAGCGCGGCTTGCGCCTGGTGCCGCTGCTCTATGGCGGCGACCAGGAGCAGGGATTGCGGCCCGGCACCCAGGCCCTGGCCCAGGCCCTGGGCATGGCCGCCGCGGCCCAGGCGGCCTGCGCCAGCCGCGAGCAGGAGGCCCTGCGCCTGGGGCGCCTGCGCGACGGCCTGCAGCAGGCCCTGCTCCAGGGCATCCCCGGGCTGAAGGTCAACGGCGGGGGCGGGCCCCGCGTGCCCAACACCCTCTCGGTGCTGCTGCCGGGCCTGGCCAGCGACCTGATGCTGCTGGCCCTGGACCAGGCGGGCATCGAGGCCTCCTCGGGCGCGGCCTGCCATGCCGGGGCCAGCCAGCCCAGCCATGTGCTGCTGGCCATGGGCCTGCCCGAGGCCCAGGCCTCCTCGGCCCTGCGCCTCTCCCTGGGCTGGAGCACCCGCGATGCGGAGCTGGCCCCGGCCGCGGAGGCCATCATCGCCTGCTGGCGCCGCCTCTCCGGGGCTGGCCGCTAGGCCCTGGCGCGCCCCTTGCGCCTGCGCCCGCTTTTTGTGAAAATAGCGGCTCGAGCCATCCTTCAAGCTCTCCACCTACGGAGCGATATGTTCTTCCGCCGTTTGGTCTTCAGGCTGGTCCTGGCCGTGGTGCTGCCCCTGATGCTGGTGTGGGTGCTGGCCCTCTTCCTCTCTGATGCCAAGGGCCGCCACCGCGCCCTGCAGGCCGAGGAGCAGAGCCTGGGCGAGCTGTGCGACACCCAGAAGGAGTTCTTGCAGGAGGCCCTGGCCGCCCGGCCCGTCGCCCCCCGCGGGCTCAGCGCGCCCGCCGCCGCCCTTGCCCCGCGCCTGGCTGCGCCGGCCGCTGTCACCCCGCCCGCGCTGCCGCAGGTCGAGCTGCAGCGCTGGGCTGAGCGCTTCTACCGCTCCACCGACGCGGCGGGCGTCTTCTTGCTGGACGCCGCAGGCAACACCGTGGCCACGCGGGGCTCGGCCCTGCAGTCCATGGCGGCCCTGCCGCGCGATGACCAGGCCCGCGACGACCTGGCCCTGCAGGGCCACTGGTTCTCGCACGAGAAGGGGGAGGCCGGGGCCCAGGGGCTGCTGCACTACGCGGCGCCCATCCGCGCCAGCAACGGCTCGGTGCTGGGCTACCTTGAGCTGGACCGCAACGACGAGCGCATCGAGTCAGCCGTGCGCCTTTATGTGCACCAGATGGCGCTGGAAGTGGCCCTGCTGATCGTCTTTGAGATTGCCTTCCTGCTGCCCTGGCTCTACCTGCTGGTGGCCAACCCGCTCTTCAAGCTGCTCACCACCTTCCGAGGCGCGGTGCAGGGCCGCGAGACCGACCTCACCCGCCGCTGCAGCCTCAAGGGCTCGGTGGAGATGGAGGCCTTGGCCGCGGCCTTCAACGAGTTCATGGGCCGCAGCCAGGCCCTGGTGGAGGCCATGCTGGGGCACGCCGACAGCCTGGCCGAGAAGGCCCAGAACCTGAAGGCCGCGGTGGCCGAGAGCAACGAGGCCAGCCGCGAGATCGCCTCGGCCGTGCAGCAGATCGCCCAGGGCGCCACCGACCAGGCCGGCCGGGTGGGCGAGATCAACCAGCTCATCCAGGACAACCAGAGCAGCTTCAATGAGGTCAAGTCCCGCGCCGACGAGACCATGCAGTCGGCCGACAAGGCCCGCAGCTCGGCCCAGGCCGGGCTGGCCATGGCCACCCGCACCGAGGCCTCCATCCAGGCGCTCAACGCCGCCATCGAGCAGAGCGCCCGCACCATGCAGGAGCTGGGCCTGGATTCGCAGCAGATCGGCACGGTGGTGGACATCATCAGCGACATCGCCAACCAGACCAACCTGCTCTCGCTCAACGCCGCCATCGAGGCGGCCCGGGCCGGCGAGCAGGGACGCGGCTTCGCGGTGGTGGCCGCCGAGGTGCGCAAGCTGGCCGAGCAGGCCGGCAACGCCACCGCCGAGATC
>CAYXCT010000040.1:0-12966 GCA_964463435.1 uncultured bacterium
CTGGGGCTGGCTCCAATAAGAGACGCCGCCCAGGTCCCAGCGGTCGCAGAGCACCATCAAGGGCAGCAGGGCGATCTGGCTGTGCTCCAGCGCATGGATGGCGCCGCTGAAGTCATGGCCCAGCGCGGCGAACTCCGCCCGCCATGCCTGCGGCAGCTCCCACCAGGCCGCCTCGGTCTCATAGACATGGGCTGGCATGCCCTCCAGGCCCTGCTCGCTCATCACGGCCCGGGTCTGCAGGTGCTTGAGCACATACCCGGTCACCTGCTCCGTGGCCCGCACCGTGCCGCGGCACCAGCGCACGCCCTGGCCCAGGCTCAGGGCCTCGGCCACGCTCAAGATCTCTATCTCATCGCGGCCGCGCGGCTCGGTGTAATGGTCGGCCTCCACCTCCTCCACGGCCACCCGCCGGCCGGCCATGTCCAGCTCGCGCACGCGATACTGCTGGCCGGAATGGAGATAGATGGCGCCGGGATGGCAGTCGCGGAAGACCTTGGGCGGCTCGATGCTGCCGATGATGCGGCTCTTGGCCCCGGCCCGGCCCAGGGCTTCTATGGCAAAGCTGTCCCCGGCCCCGCGCAGGCTCACCCGCCGGGCCGCCTGCCGGGCCTGGGCATGAAAGACGCCCTGGCTGCTCTGGCTCAGCGCTCCCGCCTTCCACAGGGCCTGGCAAGCCTGGGCCAGTCCCGGCCCCAGCAAGGCCTCCTCCTGCGCCACGCCGGCCTGGATGGGCAGCTCCTCAGCGGCCGCGGCCAGGTGCCCGGCGCGGATGACCTTGTTCTGCACCGGCACCAGGGCCTGCTCCATGGCCTTGGTGAAGAAGAACTCGGGGTGCTGCGCGTAATACTGGTCGATGGCATCCTGCAGGGGCAGCATGAAGACCAGGCTCTCGCGGCCATCGCGGCCCACCCGGCCGGCGCGCTGCCAGGTGCTGATCATGGTGCCAGGGTAGCCCACCAGGATGCAGGCGTCCAAGCCGCCCACATCGATGCCCAGCTCCAGCGCCGAGGTGGCGATGACGCCATCCAGCTCGCCAGAGAACAAGCGCTGCTCGATCTGGCGCCGCTCCTCCGGCAGGTAGCCGGCGCGGTAGGCGCGGGTGCGCTCCTTCAGGTCTGGCCAGGCCTCCCAGGCCCAGCGCGCCATCAGCTCGGTGATCTTGCGGGCCTTGGTGAAGGCGATGGTCTTGAAGCCGGCATTGACCAGCCTGCCGAAGAGCTCGGTGGCATCGCGGTAGACAGAGTCCTCGCTCTGCCAGAGCCCAAAATGGCGGCCCGCGGCGGGCGCGCCATTCTGGCTCACCACCGTGCTGGGCGCGCCCAGCAGGCGCTGGCTGAACTCCGCGGGGTTGGCCACCGTGGCGGAGAGCAGGATGAACTGGGGGTGTGCGCCATACAGCGCCGCCACCCGCCGCAGGCGGCGGAAGACCCAGCCCGCGTGGGCGCCGAAGATGCCCCGGTAGCTGTGGGCCTCGTCGATGACCACCAGCTTGAGGTTCTTGAAGAACTCGGCCCAGCCGCTGTGGTGGGGCAGCAAACCCAGGTGCAGCATGTCCGGGTTGGTGATGAGCACCGCGGGCGGCTTGCCCCGCAGCTTGGCGCGGAAATGGGCGCTGGTGTCGCCGTCATAGATGGCGGCCTGGGGCCGGCCCAGCCCGGGCGCGGCCCCTTCAAGGCAGGCGAGCCAGTCCTGGATGCTGGCCAGCTGGTCCTGGGCCAGGGCCTTGATGGGGAAGAGGTAGAGCGCCTTGGCCTGTGGGTCCTTCAGCAGGCCCTTGAGCGTGGGCAGGATGAAGGTGAGGCTCTTGCCGCTGGCCGTGGGCGTGACCACCGTGGCGTTCTCCCCGCGCTCCAGGGCATCCAAGGCCAGGGCCTGGTGGCCATAGAGCTTGGCCAGGCCGCGCCGCTTGAGCTCCGCGGCGATGGGCCCGGGCAGGGCGCTCTGGGGCTCAGCGAAGCTCGCGCCGCGCGGCTCGATCCATTCCACGTGGGCCAGCTTGGGGCCCAAGATGGGGTCCTGACGCAGGCTGTGCAGGAACTCGCGCGGGCTCTGGCGGGCCATCAGGCCTCCCCGGCCAGGGCAGCCTGCGCCGCGGCCTGGCCCAGGCTGATGCCGCCGTCATTGCAGGGAACGCGCTGATGCCAGTAGGCGCGGAAGCCGGCCCGCTCCAGCGCCTCCTTGACCGCCTGCAGCAGGCGCTGGTTCTGGAAGCAGCCGCCGCTCAGGCACACGCGGCTGAGGCCGGCCCCCTGGGCCACGGCCACGGCCAGGCCGGCCAGGCCGCTGTGGAAGCGCTCAGCGCGCAGGGCCGGGTCGACGCCCTGCAGGGCCTCCGCCGCCATCTGCTCCAGGCAAGGGCCCCAATCCGCGACCAGGGGCAGGCCAGGGGCAGAGAGCAGGGGGAATCCATAGCCCGGCGCCTGAGCCGGATGCCGCACCAGGGCCTCCAAGGCCATGGCAGCCTGGCCCTCATGGCGCATGGCCCGCTCAAAGCCGGCCAGGGCCGCGGCCGCGTCAAAGAGCCGGCCCATGCTGCTGGTGAACGGCGCGTTCAGGCCCTTGTCCAGCATCTGGACGAGCAGGGCCAGCTCCTGGCCGCTGAAGCCGGAGAGCGCCCGCAGGCCGCCATAGCTCCGCAGCAGGCCGCTGCCGTGCAGGGCATGCAGGCAGCCCAAGAGGCTGCGGCGCGGGTCGCGGGCCGCGGCATCGCCGCCAGCCAGGCGGAACTGGCGCAGATGGGCGATGCGGCGGTAGCCGGCATAGCCGCAGGCCAGGAATTCCCCGCCCCACACCGTGCCGTCCGGGCCAAAGCCCGTGCCGTCCCAGGCCAGCCCCAGCACCTCGCCATCCAGCCCATTGTCTGCCATGCAAGCCGCGATGTGGGCGTGGTGGTGCTGCACCGCGATGCAAGGCAGGCCCGAGGACTGGGCCAGGCGGGTGCTGGCGTAATCAGGATGCAGGTCATGAGCCGCGGCCAAGGGAGCGGCGCCCAGCAGGCGGGGCAAGTCTTGAGCCACGCGCTGGTGGGCGGCCTGGGCCTGGGGCGTGTCCAGGTCGCCGATGTGCTGGCTGACGAACACCAGCGGCCCGCGGCGCAGGGCCAGGCTGTTCTTCAAGTGCCCGCCATGGGCCAGGGCCGCGCCCTTCAAGCCAGGCAGGGGCAGGCTGATGGCCAGGGGCGCATGGCCGCGCGCCCGGCGCAGCACCTGCCCACGGCCCAGCATCACGCGGCTGATGCTGTCATCCACATGCCGGGCGATGGGCCGGTCATGCACAAGGAAGAGCTCGGCCAAGCCAGCCAGGCGCTCCAGGGCCTCATGCTCATCCGTGCAGATGGGCTCATCGCTCAGATTGCCGCTGGTGGCGACCAGGGGGAAGCCCAGGTCAGCAGCCAGCAGATGGTGCAAGGGGTTGCTGGGGAGCATGCAGCCCAGCAAAGGGTTCTGCGGAGCCAGGCTGGCCGGCAGGGGCTCGGCCGCATCCCGGCGGCGCCGCAGCAGCACAATGGGCGCCTCGGGCGAGGCCAGCAAGCGGGCCTCCTCATCATCCACCAGGCATTGCCCGCGGATGCAGTCGAGGCTCGGGAACAGCAGGGCAAAGGGCTTCTCTTCCCTGTGCTTGGCCTCGCGCAAGCGGCTGATGGCATCCTCGTTGCGCGCATCAACCATGAGATGGAAGCCGCCCAAGCTTTTGACAGCCACGATGCGCCCCTCGCGCAGCATCTGGCCAGCCAGGCGCAGGGCGTCATCTTTGCTCGCCAGCGCCTGTCCCGCGGCATCCCAGAGCGCCAGCTGCGGGCCGCAGGCCGGGCAGGCCGTGGGCTGGGCATGAAAGCGCCGGTTGGCCGGGTCCTCATACTCGCGCCGGCAATCGGCGCACAGCGCAAAGCTGGCCAAGGTTGTGGCGGCGCGGTCATAGGGCAGGGCCAGGATGATGGAGTAGCGCGGCCCGCAATGCGTGCAATTGGTGAAGGGGTAGCGGTAATGCCGGTCGGCCGGGTCCATGACCTCGGCCAGGCAGTCCGGGCAGGTGGCGATGTCTGGCAGCACCAAGGCGCTGCGCTCGCCGGACTGGCCGCTGGGCCGTATCTCAAAGCCCGCATAGCCCACAGGGTCCAGGTAGGCAGATTCCAGGCCCTGGATGCTGGCCAGGGCCGGCTTCTCCTTGGGCAGGCGCAGCAAGAGCAGGGCCAGGGCCTCTGGCGCGCCCTCAGCCTCTATCTCAACGCCCTGGGGGTCATTGAGCACATAGCCATTCAGCCGCAGGCTGCCGGCCAGATGGTGCACAAAGGGCCTAAAGCCCACGCCCTGCACGAGCCCATGGATGCGTATGTGGAGCCGCTGGTTCATAGGCGGAAAGTCTACCATGCCCCCAAGCGGCCATAAACAAAAAGCCCCGGCCAGGGCCGGGGCTTTGCTTGCGCCAATGCCTCATCTTTCCATGCCGCCCCACTCAACCACGGTAAAACCATGGCGTTCTATCTTTGGGAAAGGCGGAAGCGCTGGTACCGTGATTGGCGCATCCAAAGCCTTGTAATCCATCAAGACCCGGATGCAGGTGTCTGGTTTAGGGATGACTTCCATAGGTGCCAGCTTATCTATCAGATCCGCATCATAAAAGGTAATGAAGCAGAATGCCTTGCTTTCCAGTTTATGTCGCCATGCTTGTTCGAATTCTTCAGCCTCAAGATGGTTGAGGCCTAGCTGCGCCAAAGTTTGATCAAGGAATTGCTTCACCCTATCCCTGGGAACCACAACGCCTTCTTTGCGCATGGGGAAAATGCTGCTCTGGCTCTCCCAAAACAAGCAACGATATTTCTTTTGCGAGCCTTCATCCTCAAGCCGGCCATTCGGCTGAGCCAACACATCCCAGCCTCCGGCGTAAGAGGGGATAGATCGGGTAACCCCCCCTGGTGGAGCCACCTTCACATTGACCCGGGTTTCACGGGTGGGGTAAAGGTAAACGATGGGCTCACAAATAGCTGGTGGCAAAAAAGCCCGGTGAAGGAGCCTTATCCAACGGCCAAAGGGGTCCTTAAAGAGCAATATTGGAACTGCATCCAGGAACTCATCATAGGTGAGCTGATGGTCATACAGCTCAATTGAAACGCCTTCTTTGTGATAGGGCCCGCTTGAAAGGGACCAATCCTTGAAGTTCTTCAGATAAGCGCCATAAAATGACTTATAGAGTGGATGATTTTTTGATTTCAACCGATAGAGCGGCCGCGCTGTCTTGGTGATGTAGCCATAGATTTCCAAGTCGCCCTGCGAGAAAGCGCGCTCATCTTGCACGGCGCAAAAGTCGCTAAAATCTTCCGCCAAGCACCCCGCTTTGGTCTGGCAAAGATATGCAGCGCCAAATGGCTTCCCATCCGTGGTGGCAAAATTATCCACTGGGAACATATAACGCTCACGCTCTTCGAGCCAAGAAGTCGCACCTTCCCAGTCCATTTGCGCCCGATAAACCAGAAAAGTCCCATCAGGCCGGAAAACATAGAAGCCATTAGTTGCGAGAAAACCAGCCCCTCTCAATTTCGAGAGAGATTTAGACCCATCTCGGGGAGGATGCAAATACAGGTAAAAAGGGCCACTCGCGCCAACATCGGAACGAGTGGTGTAAACTTGGCCGAGGGTGGGATGCGAGAAAGCCGGCCTAACTTTGGACAGATCCAGGCCACCCTCAACCTCTGCAACCAATTCCAATTCTTGCCCTGGTTCCGGCCCCTTCACATCCCGGGGAATCTCCAGCTCGGGGACATGGGCTCCTCTATCACGCTCAAACCCCATGGCAGAAGTGAAACCATAGGCTGCCAGCGTTTCCAGCTCAGCCGCACCCTCACTCCCTGGCTTGAAATCATCGCGCGCGAATGACCAGGACGGGAAATAGTAGAGCGACCGACCCACCCTCAGATAACGCCTATAAGTCGTATCCGCGGCATCAAAACCATCCTTGCCTTCGCCTTCCCAATGGCTCTTGCAAATTACCAATTCGGCCTGAAGTGGATCCCCTTTCATGCCTTGTGTGAACAGCCCATCCACGGTCCCCGCGCTATAAAAGGTGACGGTCTCCTGATCAATGCCATCTCCCGCTTCATCTTTGATCACCTTAGGCCCGGCCAAGACCTTCCATGGCGTGCAGTGAACCTGGATGGCGCTTGGCTGGGGCAAGCCTTGGCCGTCACCAAGTACATTCCCGCCAAGCAGCAGCAAGATCAGAAGCACCTTGTGCATATAGCCCCCTGAGTCAATCCGCGGATGCGCATCTGAAGCCGCTAGTCTTTAGGAAAAAAGTCTACCATGCCCCCAAGCGGCCATAAACAAAAAGCCCCGGCCAGGGCCGGGGCTTTGCTTGCGCCGACGCTAGGCCTTGTATTGAGCCAGGCCAGCGACAGTGAACTTTGGGATGAACTCCACAAACTGGTACTCGGCGATAGCCTCGCGGTGAAAGGGGTCTTGCCGCATGATGGCCTCGATTTCGGCCTTGTCCCGGGCTTGGGCCAGGATGACGCCGCCTTCGCGAGGCTCTTGCGGCCCGGACATCAGGAAATGCCCAGAGGCGTAATAGCGCGCCAGGAACTGCCGGTGCTCATCCACCAGCCGGTCCACCTCAGACGTCGGCTTGATGTAATGGAGCAGGACGATAAACAATTTATGCCTCCCCGAATGCGGGAATCACGCTAGCATCTCACCTAAGCTTTTGATCAAACCCTTAGGGGCTCGCTTTTTAAGCTCTGCATCCTCGCTCACGCAGACTATGTCGTGCTCTTGGGCCAAGGCCACATACTGGGCATCATAGGCTGAAAGCTTGTGCTCGACTGCCAAGGCTAAGGCCAGCATCATGTCAGGCTGCCCTTCGCTGCCTGCCAAAAGGGCATAAGTCTTGGCCCAGAGCGCCTCAGCCTGCCCTAAGCTGTAATGCGAGGCTTTCACGCCAGTGGCCAGGATGTTCAAGAACTCATGCCGCCACAGTGTTGGCAACAACCACTGAGGATAGCGCACGAACAATTCCCTAGCCTGCGCCCTTTTAGGGCCTTCGACCATCAGGTAAGCCACCACATTGACATCCACCACGATCATGCCCGGCCCTCCCTGACAGCCTTGCGCAAGAAGGCATCTGTCATCGGCTTCGCAGGCTTTAGGGGCTCCGGCAGATCATTTATGTTTAGAAATGGCACCTGCGGCTGCAGCGCCAACTCCAAAAGGCTGACCACCTGCTTGCTCATGGAGCGATGGTTCTTGCGCGCCTCAAGGCTGAGCCTAGCGTGCAGGCGCGGAGAAAGGTCGCGGATGATGAGGGCTGCCATGGTTGCCTCCAAGTGATATCATATTGATATCATAGCAGACATGCCATCCAACTTCAACCCTCTACCACAGCCACAGCCACAGCCACCAGCGCCTGGGTGGGCACCGAGAGCTGGCCGCCCTTTTCCCAGGCAGCCAGAGCGCAGCCGGCAAGCTCTTCAAAGCGCCGCCTATCCGCCTCAGGCAAAGCCCGCAGCTGTGGGCCTAGGGAGGTGCCATAGGCGCATTCCAGAGCCTGCGGGATGCCCAATTCAAAGGGGATGGCCAGCGTCTCCACCGCGGCCTGGATGGCGCCAAAGCCGGCCTGGCTCAGCAGGCTCGTGACCTGCTCAGCGCTCAGCCAGCCATAGGCCGCCATCTGGGGCGCCTGCGGGGCCACCACAGCCATGGCCTCATGAAAGGTCGCCATCAGGGCCATGGCCTTGGGCCCGGCCCACAGGGCCAGGGCGGCCCGGCCGCCGGGCTTGAGCGCGCGCCGCATCTCTTTCAGGGCCGCCAGCTGGTCTGGGAAGAACTGCAGGCCCTGCTGGCAGAGAACGATGTCAAAGCTGGCATCCGCAAAGGGCAGCTTGTCCGCGGGCGCTTCAAAGTATTCCACGGGCGCGCTGCCCGGCACCGGCGGCTTGGCCGTGGCCTGGCCCAGCATGGCAGCGCTGTTGTCCAAGCCAGCGACCCTGCCGCTGGGCCCGACCTGCTCCGCTGCCAGGCGCGCCAAGGTGCCGGGCCCGGTGGCCACATCCAGCACCGCAGACCCGGCCCGGATGCCCGCCTTGCCCAGCAGCAGCATGCCCCAGGGGATGAAGACGCGCGGCATCAGCAGGCGCTCATAGATGCCGGCTGTCTCGGCGCTGGAGAAGCGCTGCGGCTGGCTCATCTGCCCGCTGCCTTTTCCTTGGTGCAGACGATCACCGCGCCCTTGCCATCCTGGTAGGAGAAGCGGTTGCCATCGATGACCCCGATGAGGCAGAAGGTGCCGTAGGGCGAGGTGGCGAAATTGGCCTTGAGCCTGCCATCCGTCAGGAAGGACCAGGTTCCATAGGCCCTCTGCGGAGTGGTCCAGTTGCTGTTGTTCATCGAGAATCCCACCGGGAAGTCCGCGATGAGGGTCTTGTCGCTGAAGAACTCCACCTTGTAGCCGGCGCTGTTGCTCCAGGCGCCCAGGGCCGCGGCATCCGGTGAAGAGGAAGAGCAGCCTGCCAGCAGCAGCAGGCCCGTGGCCAGCGCCAGCACGCACTTCACCAAGCCCAACGCCTTCTTCTCAGCCTGCGTCTTCACATCGCCTCCTGGATAAGGTTGTTTTTTGATGGTCATGCCTTGCCCATCTCTTCCATGCGGCCGCGCACAAAGGCCAGGGTGTCCTTGAGGCTGTAGAGCATGGGCACGTACTTGGTGGAGACCTTCACCTTGCTGGTCCTGGCCTCAAGACTGGCCATGCGGGCCGACAGGGCCTCTGGAACGGGCTTGCCATCCAGCTTGTCCAGCTGGGTCTCCAGCCAATGCAGCTCGCCATAGAGCAGGAATATCTTGCGCTGCATGCCCCAGCCATACAGCGCCAGCAGGCCCTTGATGGCCGGATAAGCCAGGCCCAGAAGGGGCAGCAGGAAGATGACCGCCTGCTCCACCAGCGCGGCCAGCCAGAAGGGCATGTAGCGCTGCAGCAGGGGCTGGCCAGACTTGTAGTAATGGCGGGCTTCGGGGCTCAAGGGCACATCCTGCTCCTCAGCGGCCGGGAACTCGCCCGCCTTTTGGAAGATGCCCGAGCGGGAATGCACCTTGGCCATCACCTCCAGCAGCAGGTACTGCAGGGCCGGGTGCAGGCCCTCGCGCACGACAAGGCTGGTCTTGGTGGCCAGCAGGCTGACGTCGTGGCTGGGCCGGTCCTGCTCCAGGTCCGCCGCGCCCTCGGGCAAAATGCGCTTGGTCAGCGCCGGAAAGCGCGCCACATAGGCGTCGGCCAGCTTGAAGCTGGCCACATAGATGCCGTCCGCCTCAGCCAGCTTGCGCACCACCGGGCTGGCCCAGCTGTTGACCAGCACCACGGCATCGATGCGGCCCTGCAGCAGCTCCTCGGCCGACTGCTCCGGGGGCAGGGGCAATATGCGGAAGGCGCTCTCATCCATGCCATGGCGCTTGGCCAGGGCATTGAGCAGGGCGCGCGACTCGCTGCCGTCCGGGCCCACGGACACGCGCTTGCCCTTGAGGGTGGCCAGCACATGGCTGGTGATGGGCTGACGGCTGAAGAACCAGAGCGGCTCATAGCACAGGGTGCCCAGCGAGGCCAGGCCCTGCTCATCGCCCTCCTCGGCGATGCCGCCGTCCACAAAGCCGGCATCGATGCCCGAGCCCGGCTTCTTGAGCAGGGCCATATTCTCCTGGCTGCCGGCCGTGCTGACCAGCCGCACCTTGATGCCCTGCTTCTCGAGCATGGCCTTGTAGCGCTTGCCGAACACGGCGTAGGAGCTGCCCTCGGGGCCGCAGGCCAGGGTGAGGTGGCGGGGCGGCAGGGGGTTGAGGATGGAGACCAGCCAGAGCAGGCCGGCGGCCGCCAGGATGCCGGCGGCGATGTAAGCCAGCAGGCGGCGGTGCGAGATGGGCGGCTGGCCCATCGCAATCTGCTTCAAAACTTGTTCGGGCATTCCTTGCGCCTCCAAGAGTTGTCGGATGAGCCATTCTAGCACAAAGCCAAAAGCAAAGGGCCCTGGCAAACGCCAGGGCCCTTTGCGCTCCGCAGGCCAGGCTTACAGCGCCGCGGCCTTGGGCTGCTTCTCGTCGGCCCCGTAGAGCACCACGCGGGCATCCAAGCCCACGATGCCATCCGAGCCGGCGATGAGCGGGTTGATGTCGATCTCCTTGATGACCGGGTTCTCGGCGGCCAGCAGGGAGAAGCGCACCATGATGCGCTTGAGCTCGTCGATGTCCACCGGCTTGCGGCCGCGCACGCCCTTGAGAGCCTTGTAGATCTTGGTCTCCTCCAGCATCAGGCCCGCCAGGTTGGGGCTGAGCGGGGGCAGGCCCAGGCTCTTGTCCTTCATCACCTCCACCAGCTGGCCGCCCTGGCCAAAGAGCAGCACGGGGCCGAACTGGGGGTCGGGCGAGCAGCCCAGGATGATCTCATAGCCCTCGATCTTGATCATCTGCTGGACGGTCACGCCCTGGAAGTGCTCCTTGCCCTTCTTCTCCGTCACGTTCTTGAGGATGGTGGCATAGGCCTCGCGCACGGCCTGGGCGCTGGCCAGGTTGAGCACCACGCCGCCCACGTCGCTCTTGTGGGTGATGGTCTCGCTGAAGAGCTTGACCACCACCGGGAAGCCCATCTTCTCGGCCTGGGCCCCGGCCTCCTCGGCGCTCTTGGCGATCTTGGTGACGCACACCGGGATGCCGTAGCTGGCCATCAATTCCTTGGCCTCGAACTCGGTCATCAGGGTGCGGCCGGCCTTCTGCACCTGGGCGATGAGCCGCTTGGCCTCGGCGCGGTCAATGCCCTTCTCCACGCCATCAGCCTTGCCCGCGTCGGCCAGCTGCGCCTGCAGCTCGCGCTGCTTGTTGAGCAGGCCGAACACCCGCACCGCGGTGTCGGGGTAGTCGAACACCGGGATGCCGGCCTTCTTGAGCAGCTCGCGGCCTTCCAGCACGCTGCCGCCGCCCATCCAGCTGGCCAGCACGGGCTTGCTGCCCAGGTGGGCATACTGGCTGAGCAGCTCGGCGGTCTTGGTGGGCTCGGTGACCGACTGCATGGTCAAGAGCACCAGCACGCCGTCGCTGGCCGGGTCCTTCATCATCACTTCCAGGGTCTTGGCGAAGCGGTCCGCGCGGGCATCGCCCAGGATGTCCACCGGGTTGCCGTGGCTCCAGGCCGAGGGCAGGAAGGCGTTGAGCTGGTCCTTGGCGGCCTGCGAGACCGGGGCCAGGGCCCCCGCCGCCGTCACCAGGGCGTCGGTGGTCAGCACGCCGGGGCCGCCGGCGTTGGTGATGAGGGTCAGCTTGTTGCCCTTGGGCAGGGGCTGCTTGGCCAGCACGTCGATGGTCTGGAAGAACTCCTGGATGTCGATGACGCGCAGCACGCCCGCGCGCTTGAAGGCGGCGTCCAGCACGTCATCCGAGCCGGTGAGCGCGCCGGTGTGGCTGGCGGCCGCCTTGGCCGCGGCATCCGTGCGGCCGGCCTTGATGACCACGATGGGCTTCTTCTTGGAGACCTCGGTGGCCGCCTTGAGGAAGCTGGCCGCGTTGCCGATGCTCTCCATGTAGATGCAGATGCTCTGGGTGCGCGGGTCGCGGCCGTAGTACTCGATGAGGTCGCCAAAATCCACATCCATCATGCTGCCGATGGAGACGAAGCTGGAGAAGCCCACGCCCTCCTTCAGGGTCCAATCCAGCATGGCGGTGCCCAGGGCGCCGCTCTGGCTCAAGAAGGCCACGCTTCCCTTGAGGGCCATCTTGCCGAAGCTGGCATTGACGCCCAGCGGCGGGGTCATGATGCCCAGGCAGTTGGGGCCGATGACCCGCATGCCGTGCTTCTTGATGATGGCGGTGATCTGGTCCTCCAGCGCCTTGCCCTCGGGCCCCACCTCCTTGAAGCCGGCGGTGATGATGACCACGCCCTTGACGCCGGCATCGGCGCATTCCTGCACCAGGCCCGGCACGGTGGCGGCCGGGGTCACGATGACCGCCAGGTCCACCTTCTCAGGCACGGCCTTGATGCTGGTGTAGGCCTGGTGCCCGAAGATGGTGGGCGACTTGGGGTTGATGGGGAAGACCTTGCCCTTGTACTCGCTGTTGGTGGCGCCGACAAAGACATCGCGGCCGACCGAGCCTTCGCGCTCAGTGGCGCCGATGACGGCGATGGTGCGGGGGTCGAAGATGTCATCAAGCGGGGTGCGGGTGCTCATGCTGTGGGCTCCTGGTGCGAAAGGGTTGCCAACAAATGGGAGGGGGGTGCGCCGCGCGGGCGCGATTGGGACCCTGTTTCACACCGTCCGGAGGAGGACCACCTTGTCCTCGGGCGGGCGGCAAACGGGGCAATTTTACACTAAAGCCCCAGCATTTGCACCAACAAGAAGATGCAAAACGCAGGGGCCAGCGCCAGGGATTGGGCCAGAGCCAAAAAATCAGGCCCGCCGGCCGCGCCCGGCCTGGCGCGAGGATTCAAGCGCGCGGGCCTGCTGGCCCTGGGCTTCCAGCCGCAGCTTGAGGTAATGCGCGTGGCGCTGGGCATCCAGCCGGCCCCCGGCCACCGCGGCCTGCACGGCGCAGCCCGGCTCTTGGCCGTGCCCGCAATCGCGGAAGCGGCAGCCCTGGGCCAGGTCCTGGATGTCGTCAAAGCTGTCCTTGATGGACTCCTCGCCCACCACCCCCAGCTCGCGCACGCCGGGCGAATCAATGAGGAAGGCGCCGCTGGGGAGCGCCACCAGCCGCCGATAAGTCGTGGTGTGCCGGCCCTTGGCATCCCCTTGCCGGACCGCGGCCGTGGCCTGGCCAGCGCCCACGCAGAGCAGGTTGGCCAGGCTCGACTTGCCCACGCCGGAGGGGCCGATGAGCACCAGGGTCTGGCCCGCCAGCGCGCGCTGGGCCAGCTCCCCCACGCCCAGGCCGGTGGCCGCGCTCAAGAGCAGCACCTCATGCCCTGGCAAGCCGGCCCTGGCCCGGGCCAGGATGGAGGCCGCCTCCG
>CAYXCT010000041.1:0-12941 GCA_964463435.1 uncultured bacterium
TCGCTCAACGCCTTCTCATAGAAGTACTTGGTGCTGGTGGGCGCCTTGAGCCGGGCCCGCTCCAGCAGGGGCACATCGGTGAGTATCTCGCGCACCGGGCCGTCGGCCAGGAGATGCCCCTCTTCCATCACCAGCACGCGGTCGGCCAGCTGGGGCACCACCGACATCTCGTGGGTGACGATGATGAAGGCGTAGCCATGGTCGCGGTGCAGGTGGCGGATGAGCTCGATCAGGTGCTGGGCCGCGGCCGGGTCCAGGCCGTTGGTGGGCTCGTCCAGCACCAGCAGGGGCGTCCGCATGGCGATCAGGCCGGCCAGGGCCACCCGCTTCATCTCACCGCCGCTCAAGTGATGGATGGGCCGGTGGTCCAGGTGCTCGGCCTCGGCCAGGTGCAGGGCCACGCTCACCCTGTCGCGCATCTCAGCCTCGGGAAGGCCGAGATTCCTCGGCCCGTAGGCCACATCCTCGCCCACGTAGTTGCAGAAGAGCTGGTCCTGACTGTCTTGAAAGAGCAGGCCCACGGTGCGGAAGGCCTGGCCCGAGTTGGCGGCCAGCAGCTCCTGGCCCGCCAGGCGCACGCTGCCCTCATCCGGGCTCAGCAGGCCGGTGAGCAGCTTGAGCAGGGTGGTCTTGCCGCTGCCATTGGGCCCGCACAGCGCCACCGACTCGCCGGGCCTGAGGCCGAAGCTGAGCCCGGCCACGGCCTCCTTGCCGTCATGGTAGCTGAAGTGCAGGTCGCGGGCCTCCAGCACCAGTTGGCCCTTGGGCACCGAGAGCGGGGAGAGGTCGCAGGCCTGGGGGCAGGTCTCGCTGCGCAGGATGTCCTGGATGCGCTGGGATGTCATGCTTCTCCTCCTCTGGCCTTCATGGCCTGGGATATGCGCAGGGCGCGGTCATAGGCCCGCAGAAAGACCTGGGCCACCACGCGGCCGGTGGTGGCCACGCCCTGCCAGGGCCGCTGGTAGCCGCCGCGGGCGCGGCCGGCGGTCTTCATGGCCGTGAACTCGTCCCACAGCAGGAAGATGTAGCGGTACATGAAGGACAGGGTGTCCACCAGCACCTCGGGCACCCGGTACCAGCGCAGGGCCGAGAGCAGGCCGCCGAAGGGCGTGGTGAGGAAGACCAGGGCCACCCAGCTCATGTCGGCCAGCACCCGGCTGGCCACGCCCAGGCCCTGCAGCAGGCCCTCGCGGTACACGGTGAGGAAGCCGATGTGGGCGATGGGCGTGGCGCCGAAGCCCAGCGAGAAGGCGGCGATGAGGCCCAGCGTGGCCCAGGCCGGGGCCAGCACGAACCAGGCCATCTGGCGCAGGGGCACGCGCGAGGCGAGCAGGGCCAGCCAGGCGATGGCGGCCAGGCCCAGCGACACGCGGAAGGCCAGCAGGGTCATGTTGCAGGCCACGGCCGCGGCCGCCAGGGCCAGCTTGACGCGGGCATCCACGCGGCGGAAGCCGCGCGGCCGCGATTGGAACTGGGATTCTTCGACCTTGAGCAGGTCGGAAAGGCCGAGATGGCCGGGCATGGGGCTCCTGGGCTGGGATGCAATTGATATTGAGTATCAATTACAAAGGATAGCAAAGGGCGCGCGGCCTGTCAAGCAGGCTCAGCGCGCCTTTTGGTTCCTCTCCCACAGCTTCAGGCTCTCCATCACCTCGCGGGCGCTGCTGGCCTGGCTCAAGAGGGCCTTGGTGGAGCCGTCCTGCAAGAAGTGGGCGGCCAGGGAGAGCATCTCCAGGTGCATGTTCTCCTCATTGGCCGGCGAGAGCATCAGCACCACCGCGCGGATGGGGTTGCTGGGCCGGTCGTCCACCAGGCCCTGGCGCGGCACGCCCATCAGCACCTTGGCCTGCTTGAGGCCTGACACGCGGGCGTGCGGCAGGGCCACGCCCTCGTTGAGGAAGGTGGATCCCTGGGACTCGCGCTCCATCACCGCGGACCACACCGCGGGCTCGGCCAGGCCCTCCTGGCGGCAGGCGGCCTGCACCAGCTGGCGCAGGGCGGCCTCGCGGGTGAGCGGGCTGTCCCACAGCAGCACCGAGCCCTCGCGCAAGAGGTCGCTGAAGCGCTTGGGCCGCGCCGCGCCGCTGTTGGGCGCCTCGGCCAGGCCCTGGCGGGCCTCCTCGGCGTCCACCACCACCACGGTGAAGCCCTTGGCCGCGCGCACCAGCACGTCGGCCACCGAGTACCGGCGCAGCAGCAGCATGGCCCAGCGCCGCCAGCGCGGCAGGGGCCGGGGCCGGCCCAGCACGATATGGCCCACGCGGTACTCGCGGGCGAAGCGCAAGATGGTCTGGCTGGGGTCCTGGCCCTTGAAGGTGAAGACCGTGGCGCCCAGCTGGTTGGCCAGGGTGAGGGCGTCGCTGAGCTTGCGCTGGGCCTCGGCGTCGATCAGCAGCGGGTCCTCATCCGGGGTCTGCACGTACAGGGCGTACCAGTTGCGGTTGAGCCGGCCCGCCAGGCGCGAGCCGTAGCGCAGCAGCGCGGCCTGCACCCCGCGCTGGCCGCCCAGGCACACCAGCACCTGGTCGGGCGCGCTGCCCGCCTCCTGGGCCGGCTGCTCGCGGCGCTTCAGGTCCAGCTGGGCCGCCAGCTCGCGCAGGGTCAGCTCGCGCAGCTGCTCGAGCTTGCCGGCCACGAAGAAGTTCTCCAGCGTGGCGGCCACCCGCTCCTGCGGGTAGATGTGCCCGGCCTTGAGCCGCTCCTGCAGGTCGGCGGTGCTCAGGTCCACGTTCACCACCTCATCCGCCTCGGCCAGCACGCTGTCCGGGATGCGCTCGCGCACCTTGACCTTGATCAGTGCCTCCACGGTGTCGTAGAGGCTCTCCAGGTGCTGGATGTTGAGGGTGCTGATGACATGGATGCCAGCCGCCTGGATGTCGCGCACGTCCTGATAGCGCTTGGCGTTGCGGCTGCCCGGCAGGTTGGTGTGGGCCAGCTCGTCCACCAGCACGACCTGGGGCTTGCGGGCCAGGATGGCGTCCAGGTCCATCTCCTCCATCACCACGCCCTTGTAATCCTCGCGCCGGCGCGGCACCAGCTCCAGCTCGCCCAGCTGGGACGAGGTGCCGGCGCGGCCATGGGTCTCCACCAGGCCCACCACCACGTCGATGCCCTGCTGCTTGAGGCGCTTGGCCTCCTCCAGCATCTTCCAGGTCTTGCCCACCCCGGGGCCATAGCCCAGGTAGATCTTGAGCCGGCCGCGCTCGGCCTGCCGGATCATCTGAAGGAAGCGGGATGCCTTGTCCAGTTCCATGCCTGCCTCGCTCAGGGGTTCAAGCCGTCCAGGTCCGCGTTCAGCTCCACCACATTGACGGTGGGCTCGCCCATGAAGCCCAGCGCGCGGCCCTTGGAATGCGCCGCCACCTTGGCCTGCATGGCTTCAAGGCTCATGCCCCTGGCCTTGGCAACGCGGGGGGCCTGGATCTGGGCGTTGGCGGGCGTGATCTCGGGGTCCAGGCCGCTGCCGGAGCAGGTCACGGCATCGGCGGGCACTGCCGCTTCGGGCGGCAGCCCGTTCTCTTCCCGGTAGGCCTTGGCCGTGATGGTGACTGAATCATACAGCTTCTGGCTCATGGGGCCTAGGTTGCTGCCGCCAGAATTCATGGCGTCGTAGCCATTGCCCGCGGCCGAGGGCCGGGGATGGAAGTAGCCCGCGCCCTTGAACTCCTGGGCGATGAGGCTGGAGCCCCACACGCCGTCCTTGCCCTGGATCAGGGAGCCCTGGGCCTGGCGCGGGAAGAGGGCCTGGCCCGCGCCCCACACCAGCAGGGGGTAGGCGCCGCAGCAGAGCAGGGCCAGGGCCAGGTTGGCGAGCAGGGCGGCGCGGGCGGTCTCAAGCAGCTTGGTCATGGTCACACCCAATGCAAGTGGTTGACGATCAGGTCGATGATCTTGATGCCCGGGAATGGGATGAGGATGCCGCCCAGGCCGTAGAGCAGCAGGTTGCGCCTGAGGATGACCGCGGCCGGCAGCGGGCGGAAGCGCACCCCGCGCAGGGCCAGCGGGATGAGGGCCACGATGATGAGGGCGTTGAAGATGACCGCGCTCAAGATGGCGCTCTCGGGCGAGCCCAGGCCCATCACGTTGAGCAGGGCGATCTGCGGGAAGGTGGCCACCAGCATGGCCGGGATGATGGCGAAGTACTTGGCCACGTCGTTGGCGATGCTGAAGGTGGTGAGCGCGCCGCGGGTCATCAGCAGCTGCTTGCCCACCTCGATCACCTCGATGAGCTTGGTGGGGTCGCTGTCCAAGTCCACCATGTTGCCGGCCTCCTTGGCCGCCTGGGTGCCGGTGTTCATGGCCACGCCAACATCGGCCTGGGCCAGGGCCGGCGCGTCGTTGGTGCCGTCGCCGGTCATGGCCACCAGGTGCCCCGCGGCCTGCTCCTTGCGGATGAGGGCCAGCTTGTCCTCGGGCTTGGCCTGGGCCAAGAAGCCGTCCACCCCGGCCTCCTCGGCGATGGCGGCCGCGGTCAGCGGGTTGTCGCCGGTGATCATCACGGTGCGGATGCCCATGGCGCGGAAGCGCGTGAAGCGGTCCTTGAGCCCGGGCTTGACGATGTCCTTGAGGTGGATGACGCCCAGGGGCTTGCCATCCTCAGCGACCACCAAGGGGGTGCCGCCGCCCTTGCTGATGGCCTCCACGTCCTCCTCGACCTTCTTGGGCAGCTTGCCGCCGCAGAATTCGCGGATGGCATCGGTGGCGCCCTTGCGCAGCCGCCGCCCGCCCAGGTCCATGCCGCTCATGCGGGTCTGGGCCGTGAAGGGCACCGCCACCGCTCCGGGGAAGGATTCCAGCTCTCGCCGCGGCAGGCCCTGCTCGCGCGCCAGGGCCACCACGCTGCGGCCCTCGGGCGTCTCATCCGCCAGCGAAGCCAGCTGGGCGGCGTCCGCCAGCACCGGCTCGGCCACCCCGGGCGCGGGCAGAAAGGCCACGGCCTCGCGGTTGCCCAGGGTGATGGTGCCGGTCTTGTCCAAGAGCAGCACATCCACGTCACCCGCGGCCTCCACCGCGCGGCCGCTCATGGCCAGCACGTTCTTCTGCACCAGGCGGTCGATGCCCGCGATGCCGATGGCCGAGAGCAGGCCGCCGATGGTGGTGGGGATGAGGCAGACCAGGAGCGAGGCCAGGGCCACCAGGCCCAAGTCCACGCCAGCGTAGGCGCCAAAGGGCCTCAGCGTCACCACCGCCAGCAGGAAGACCAGGGTCAGGGCGGCCAGCAGGATGTTGAGCGCGATCTCATTGGGCGTCTTCTGGCGGTTGGCGCCCTCAACCAGGCTGATCATGCGGTCCAAGAAGCTCTCCCCAGGGTCGGCAGAGACGCGGATGAGCAGCCGGTCGGAGAGCACGGTGGTGCCGCCCGTGACCGCGCTGCGGTCACCGCCCGCCTCGCGGATGACCGGGGCCGATTCGCCCGTGATGGCCGACTCGTTGACCGTGGCGGCCCCCTGCTCCACCTCGCCATCAGCCGGGATGAGCTCGCCCGCCTCCACCACCACGCGGTCGCCCTTGCGCAGGCTGGAGGCCGGCACGCGCTGCTCGCCGCTCGCGGTGAGCTTGCGGGCCTCGGTGCTGGTGCGGGTGCGGCGCAGGGCATCGGCCTGGGCCTTGCCCCGGCCCTCGGCCATGGCCTCGGCGAAGTTGGCGAAGAGCACGGTGAACCACAGCCACAGGCAGATCTGCAGGGCGTAGCCGAAGGGCTCATGCCCCAGGCGGCGGCTGAGGATGGCCAGGGTGATGGCGGCGGCCGTCACCTCGGTGACGAACATCACCGGGTTGCGGGCCATGTGGCGGGGGTCCAGCTTGGTGAAGCTGGCCTTGAGGGCCGGCACCACGATGCTGGGGTCGAAGAGGGAGCGGTTCTTGGCAGCCATGGTCACTCCGTCAGAGCAGGGGGGCGCTGGAGTGGAGCAGGAAGTGCTCCACGATGGGCCCCAGCGCCAAGGCAGGCAAAAAGGTGAGGGCGCCCACGATCAGCAGGGTTCCCAGCAGCAGCAGCAGGAAGGTGGGGCCGGAGACCGGGAAGCTGCCCGCGCTCTGGGCCACCCGGCCCTTGGCCGCCATGCTGCCGGCCAGCGCTAGCACCGGCAGCAGCATCCAGAAGCGGCCGGCCAGCATGGCGATGCCCAGCGCGGTGTTGTATTGCGGCGTGTTGGCCGAGAGCCCGGCAAAGGCGCTGCCGTTGTTGGCCAGGGCCTCGGAGAAGGCGTAGAGCATCTCGGTGAATCCATGGGGCCCGGCATTGGCCAAGCCAGCCCTGCCCCAGGCGCTGCTGCAGGCCGCGGCCGTGCCCAGCAGGATGCCCGCCGCGAAGACCAGGCAGGCGATCATGGCCATCTTCACCTCGAAAGATTCCACCTTCTTGCCCAGGTACTCGGGCGTGCGGCCCACCATCAGGCCGGCGATGAAGACCGCCAGCACGATGTAAACCACCATGCCGTAGAGCCCGGCGCCCACGCCGCCGAAGATGACCTCGCTCAGCTGCATGTTGAAGAGCGGCACCAAGCCGCCCAGCGGGGTGTAGGACTCATGCATGGAATTGACCGCCCCGCAGCTGGCATCGGTGGTCACCGTGGCGAAGAGGCAGCTGCTGGCCATGCCGAAGCGCGCCTCCTTGCCCTCCCAATTGCCCTGGCTGGCCGCCACCCCGGCTGGCACCAGGCGCGGGTTGCCCGCCTGCTCCGCGGCCACGCACAGGGCGTAGCCGGCCAGGAAGAGGATGGCCATGGCCGCCCACACGGTCCAGCCATGGCTCCTCTTGCGCAGCTGCTGGCCCAGCATCCACACCAGGCCGGCGGAGATGAGGAAGATGCTGAAGATCTGGAAGAAGTTGGAGAGCGGGTTGGGGTTCTCATAAGGGTGCGCGGCATTGGCGTTGAAGAAGCCGCCGCCATTGGTGCCCAGCATCTTGATGGCCGCCTGCGAGGCCACCGGCCCCTGGGCGATGGCCTGGCTGGCCTGGCCGGGCCAGGCGGTCTTGACCGCGGCGGAGAAGTTCTGCGGGATGCCCTGGCTGACCAGGAACACGGCGAAGGCCAGGGCCATGGGCAGCAAGAGATAGAGGTGCACCCGGATGAGGTCGACCCAGAAGTTGCCCAGGGTAGCGGCCTTCTCGCGCGCCAGGCCGCGGATCACCGCCGCCGCCACCGCGATGCCCGTGGCCGCGGAGGTGAAGTTGTGCAGCACCAGGGCCACCATCTGCGAGAGATAGCTCATGGTGCTCTCGCCGCCGTAGCTCTGCCAGTTGGTGTTGGTGGTGAAGCTGGCCGCGGTGTTGAAGGCCAGGTCCGGCGAGAGGCCGGGGAAGCCCTGCGGGTTCAGGGGCAGGATGCCCTGCAGCCGCAGCAGGGCGTAGGTGAAGAGCAGGCCCGCCAGGCTGAAGCCCAGCACAGCCAGGCCATAGGCGCCCCAGCCCTGCTCAGCGCGCCCAGCCGGGCCCAGCAGGGCCAGCAGGCCGCGCTCCAGCGGCTTGAGCAGGGGGTCCAGCCAGGTCCTGCCCTGGGGGTCGAGCACCCGGGACAAGTAGGCGCCCATGGGCTTGGTCAGGGCCAGCAAGAGCAGGGTGAAGGCGGTCAGTTGGATCCATCCAAAGGCGTTCATCAGCGCTCCAAAAGGGTCAGAACCACTCAGGGCGGACCATGGCCAGCACCAGATAGGCGGCCAGGCCCAGGGAAATGATGCCAGCGACCACGAATTCCATCTCAGAGCCTCGAAAAGGCGCGGATGAGGAGCGCGGAAAGGATGAAAAAGGCCAGGGAACCGGCCACGAACAGGGCATCTGCCATGGTCAAACCTCCGAAGGTTCCGGCGCCTGCGCGCCGGGCAGCTCAAAGCTGAAGGCACAGCCGCCCTCAGGCGGGCATTCCAAGCTCAAGTGCCCGCGGTGCAGCTCCACGATCTCGCGGGCGATGGCCAGACCCAGGCCCACGCCCGGGCTCTCCTGGCCGGGCACGCGGTAGAAGCGCTCAAAGACCCGGGCGCGGTGCTCCGGGCTGATGCCCGGCCCGCTGTCGCGCACGCTGAAGCGCACGCCCTGGCCAGCGGGCTTGGCCTCCAGCCGCACCTTGCCGCCGGGCGGGGTGAAGCGCAGGGCGTTGGCCAGCAGGTTGGAGAACACGTGGCCCAGCCGGCTGGGGTCCACCGCCACGCTGGGCAGGCCCGGGGCGGCGTCCAGCTCCAGCTTGACGCCCTTGCTGGCAAAGGCCGACTGGTGCTGGCGCAGGGCCTGGCCGGCCAGCTCCTCGGCCGCCACCGGCTTCAAATCCAGGGGCGAGCGGCCGGATTCCAGGCGCGAGAGGTCCAAGAAGCGGTCCACGATCTGGTGCAGGCGCTCGGCCTCCTCAAAGGCCGCGGCGGCCAGCTCCTCCTGCTTGGCGTTCAGCTCGCCCACCTGCCCCTGGACCAAGAGATGGGTGGCCATGCGCAGGCTGGTGAGCGGGGTGCGCAGCTCATGGGCCAGGGTGCTCAAGAGCCCGCTCTTCACCTCGTCCAGCTTGCGCAAGCCGGTCACGTCCACCAGCACCAGGGTGGCGCCCACGGCCTCAGCCTCGTCCATCACCGGCAGGCAGTGCAGCAGGTAGAAGCGCTCCTCGCCGGCCTCGAAGACCTGCAGGGCGTCCTTGTAGCCCTGGGGCCGCACGGGCGTGGCGCCCTCCATGGCCTTGCGGAAGGCCTCGCCAAAGGGCAGGCGGCCCGCGCCGTCCAAAGCCGCGCCGGGCTTGAGGCCGAAGACCCTCTGCGCCATGGGGTTGCTCAGCTCCACCCGGCCCAGGGCGTTGAGGATGGCCACCGCGTCGGGCAGGCTGTCGATGGCCTGCTGGGTGGTCTGCTCCACGCGGGCCAGGCGGTGGTGGTCATCGCGCCGGAACTCGCGCAGGCGGCTGGCCATACGGTTGAAGGCCTCAGCCAGCTGGCCCAGCTCATCCCGGGACTGCACGGCCACCACCAGGTCCAGGTTGCCCTTCTCCACCTCGTGCACCGAATGAGTCATCTGGCGGATGGGCTGCAGGATGGCTCGGCCCATGAAGAGCATCAGCAGCACGCCCAGCAGCACGCCGGCGATGAGCAGGGTGGCCATCATGCCCTCGGCGCGGCGGGCGGCCTGGCCGGCATGGCCCTCCATCTGGCCCATGCTCTGCAGGTTCAGGTCCGCGATCTGCCACAGCTTGTCGCAGGCTGGCCTGGCGGCCCGCGGGCAGGTCGCGCTTGGCGGCCAGCTCCTGCTGGTAGGCCGCCCAATCCTTGGCCAGGGCTTGGGTGAGCTCCCCTTCCCCGGGCTCGGTGATGTTCTGGCTCTGCAGGGCCAGCTTGGCGCTGAATTCCTGGATGGCCGCGGCCGGGTCGTTGCTGCGGCGCGCGCGGCTGTCGCGCAGGCGGTCCAGGCACTGCAGCATGCCGCGGCAGTAGTCCACGCTGTCGTAGTTGTTGCGCAGGATCAGCTGCATCTCGCGGTTGCCGCGCTTGAGCGCGGCCTGGCTGAGGCCCACGGCCACGGCCAGCACCACCAGCAGCAGGCCTATGCCGAGGTTGATCTTGGTCTTGAGGCTGAGTTTCATGGCCTAGGGGAGCGGAGGTTGCGCGTCATTGCCCGACAGGCTGCGGGGATTGGTGGCCCGCGGCTGCGGCATGGGGTCTATCTTGAGCAGGCGCCAGGCAATGAGCAGAAAGGCCCAGAATAGCACCAGGCCCAGCAACACGACCAGAACCTTGTATCTGTTGGCCAGCAAGGTTTTGAGCAAGGGCTGTGGCATGGCGGCTCCGAAAGGCGTGTACAGCCTTGTATAGAGCCAGAATCATGCCAAGCCATGGTTCAGAAAACCATTGTATTTGTTGGAGGTATAAACAAAAAAGGATGACGGTCAATGCATCTTTAAATTTGCACGCTTAAAATGCGTGCAAATTGCAATGGCCCATTAATAGAGAAGCCCCGGCACTTGCCGGGGCTTCTCTGGGTGATTTCTCACAGCCCATATTTCTTCCGCTTGCGCCAGAGCGTGGCGGCGTCGATGTCCAGCACCTGGCTAGCCTCCTCCAAAGAGCGGGTGCGGGCCAGCACGCGGCGGATGTGGGCCTGCTCAAGCTCCTCCAGGCTCACCAGGTCGCCGGACTGGGCCAAGGCGCTGGGCTGAGCCTGGCCGCCCAAGCGGGGCGGCAGGTGCTCGGGCAGCACTTCGCTGCCGCTGCAGAGGATGACCGCGCGCTCCACGGCGTTGCGCAGCTCGCGCACATTGCCCGGCCAGGCATGGGCCTTCAGGCGCTCCATGGCCTCAGCGGAAAAGGCCAGGCCCGGCTTGCGGTTCTCGCGGCTGAAGAAGCCGAGGAAGCTCTGCGCCAGGTCTTCCAGATCTTCCAGCCGCTCGCGCAGGGGCGGCAGGTCTATCTGCACCACATTCAGGCGGTAGAAGAGGTCCTCGCGGAAGCGGCCGGACTTGGCTGCGGCCTCCAGGTCGATGTTGGTGGCCGAGAGCAGGCGCACGTCCGCCCGGCGGCTCACCGCCTCGCCCACCCGCTCATAGGCCCTCTCTTGCAGCAGCCGCAGCAGCTTGGGCTGCAGGGCCAGCGGGATGTCGCCCACCTCGTCCAAGAAGAGCGTGCCGCCCTCGCAGGCCGCCACCCGGCCCACGGTGTCCTTGACCGCGCCGGTGAAGGCGCCGCGCGCGTGGCCAAAGAGCTCGCTCTCAAAGAGCTCGGCGCTCAGCGTGGGGCAGCTGATGGTGGCAAAAGCCGCGCTGGCGCGCCGGCTCCAGCCATGGATGGCGCGGGCCAGCACGCCCTTGCCGGTGCCGTTCTCGCCGCGCAGCAGCACCGTGGCCTCGCTGGCCGCCACTTGCCGGGCCAGGGCCAGGGCCCGCTGCATGCCTGGGTGCCGCGATTCCAGCAGCACATCCGCCTCGGCCTGGCCCAGCGACTCCTTCAGGCTGTCCACTTGGCGCTCCAGCTCCCGCGCCCGGCCCGCCTTCTCCAGCATCAGGGAGAGCTCCTCCTGGCTGAAGGGCTTGGGCAGGTAGTCGAAGGCGCCCAGGCGCATGGCCTGCACCGCGGTGTCGATGCTGGCATAGGCGGTCATCACCACCACCTTCATCCAGGGCGACTGGGCCAGCAGCTGCGGCAGCAGGTCCAGGCCCGACCCGGTGCCCAGGCGCAGGTCCAGCAGGGCCACATCGAACAGGCTGCGGCCCGCCTCATCCAGCGCGTCCTCTGGCCCGGCCGCGGTGTGGGCGCGGCAGCCCAGGGCCTCAAGGCTCAGCCCCAGGGTCTTGCGGATGTTGGGCTCGTCATCGATGACCAGGATGCTGAGCGCCCTCATGATCCCCTCCTTGCATATGCCGCTTGAGCCCGGCGGGTGATACTACCATCCCAGGGCAGAACAGGCAAAGCGATTGAAGGGCGCGCGGCGACTCACAGCCCCTGCTTCCCTACTGCGGGTCGCCATAGCGGTCATGCAGCGCGATGTTGACCACCAGCACGTTGACCATGGGCTCCCCGGCCAGGCCGGCAAAGGGCGCCGCGGCTTCCTGGTCCAAGATGGCGCTGATCTCAGCCCGCAGCTGCGCCGGGTCGCGCTTGAGGTCCGCGGCCCACTTGCCAGCCACCCTGTCCAATTGATAGCGGGCATTCTGCAGGGTGATGTGGGGGTCCAAGCCGGAGCCTGAAGAGGTCACCATGTCTCCGGGCACGTCCTCAAGCTGGGCATCCGGGTGGTCCTGCCGCCACATGTCAAAGAACAGCGCCTGGATGTCCGCGCCAGCCTTGACCGGCTGGATGCTCGTCACCGGCTTCCCGTCCTTGCCCGGCGCGGTGACGGCCGAGGGGAACATGCCAGGATGCTCCTTGGAGAAGCCCTCAAAGAAGGTGACCGCCAAGTCCGCGGCCTGGGGCTTGGGCGTCGCTGGGTTGTTCTTGATGAAGAGCGCCACCGCCTCAGGATGGGCCGCAGACCAGGCATCCACATATGCGCCATGGCTGGGGTCGGCGCTGACCCAGGCGGAAGCGAGGCTGTTGTGCATGTCCGCCCACTGGGCCAGCAAGCGCGACGCGCCCTGATATTGGTCCATCTGGAACCAGGCTTCGACGTCCGGCGCCACCAGCTGCCCTGCCTTGGGCCCGGCGGCATACTTGACGATGGGGCCCAGGCTGCGCGCCACCCGGTCCCTGAGGGCGTAATTGGACGCGGCCAAAGCCGAGGAGGAGGAGGCCGCGGCGTTGTAAGACGCCGCTGATGGCCGGGGCTGAAAGTACTCATCCTTGGTGAAGGGCTGGGCGATGAGCAGGGAGCCGACCACCTCGCCCTTGGCGTCCTTGAGCAGGCTGCCATTAGCCTGGAAGGGGAAGAAGGCCTGGCCGATGGCCCACACCGTGAGCGGATAGACTCCGCATGCCAGGGCCACGGTGAAGAGCAAGAGCAGGAAACTTTTCGATAGATTCCGCAGCATGACGCAGCCTCCTCTTGGAATGGATCAAGCGACCAGATGCAGGCCCACCATGGCCATGTCGATGAGCTTGATCCCGATGAAGGGCACCACCACTCCGCCCACCCCCCAGACCATCAGGTTCTTCCTGAGCAGGGCATCCGCTCCCAGGGGCTGGTAGCTGACGCCTTTGAGCGCCACCGGGATCAGGGCCGGGATGATCAAGGCGTTGAAGATCACTGCGGACAAGATGGCCGAGGTCGGGGAATGCAGTTGCATCACGTCGACCGCCTTGAGCCAAGGCAGGGTGCCCGCGAAGAGCGCGGGGATGATGGCGAAGTACTTGGCCACGTCATTGGCCACCGAGAAGGTCGTCAGCGCGCCGCGGGTCATCAGCAGCTGCTTGCCGATCTCCACCACCTCGATGAGCTTGGTGGGGTCTGAATCCAGATCCACCATGTTGGCAGCTTCCTTGGCCGCCTGGGTGCCGGCGTTCATGGCCAGGGCCACATCGGCCTGGGCCAGGGCCGGGGC
>CAYXCT010000042.1:0-12788 GCA_964463435.1 uncultured bacterium
CCCGGACCTGGACAAGGTCTCGGCCTTCCACACCCTGGGCTACCGCGGCCCGGTGTGGGACATGCTGCTGGGCCGCAAGCGCACCCGGCGGGGGGAGGCCTGATGGCGCTGGATCCCCGCGGCCTCAAGGTTTTGCTGGCCATCCCCACCTACAACAACCGCGCCGCCCTGCGCGCGGTGGCCGAGCGCGCGCTGGCCACGGGCCTGCCGGTGCTGGTGGCGGATGACGGCAGCACGGACGGCGCGCTGGGCGCGCTCAAGGGCCTGGCCCTGGAGAGCCTGCGCTTGGGCGCCAACCAGGGCAAGGGCGCGGCCATCCTGGCCGCTGCGTCCTGGGCCGGCCAGCATGGCTACACCCATCTGCTGACCCTGGATGGCGACGGCCAGCACGACCCCTTGGAGGCCCAGCCCCTTCTGGACCTGGCGGGCGCCGAGCCGGAGAGCATCGTGGTGGGCCGGCGCGACTTCGCCCGCTCGGCCGCGCCGGGCAGCTCGCGCTTCGGCCGCCAGTTCAGCAACTTCTGGGTCTGGGCCTGCAGCGGCCTGTGGCCCGCCGACGCCCAGTGCGGCTACCGCGTCTATCCGGTGGCGGCGCTCACGCGGCTGCCCCTCAAGGCGCGGCGCTATGACCTGGAGGTGGAGGTGCTGGTGCGCGGCGCCTGGGCCGGATTGCTGCTTCTGCATGCGCCCATCAGCGTGCGCTATGACGCCGAGACCCGCCAGGCCAGCCACTTTCACGCGCTGAAGGACAACGCCCGCATCTCCGCCACCTTCAGCCTGCTCTTCACCCGCAACCTGGTGCCCCTGCCCCATAAGGTGCTCTTCAACCCGGCCCTGCATGAGGCCCGCCGGCTGGACCTCAAGCAGCCCCTGAAGAGCCTGGCCCGGCTGCTGCGCGAGGCCGGCTCGCCGCGCGAGATGGCGGCGGCGGTGGCCGTGGGCGTGCTGATGGGGGCGCTGCCCCTGCCCGGCCTGCACATGGCGGCCAGCCTGTGGGGCGCCACCCGCCTGCGCCTCAACCGGGTGGTGGCCGTGGGCAGCCAGAACCTCTGCGCCCCGCCCTTTGTGCCGGCGGCCGCCTTCTTGCTGGGCTACCGCCTGCTGCATGGCGCCTGGTTCAAGGCCGCCTCGCTGGCCGAGGCCTGGCAGCTGCTGGGCCGGGAGCTGCACTTAAGGCTGATGGAGTACGCCTTGGGCGCCCTGCTGCTGGCCTGGCCCCTGGCGCTGGCGGCCGGCCTGCTGGCCTGGCTGCTGCTGGCGCTGCTGTCCGGGCTCAAGCCCCGCAAGGGCGCGGCATGAGGCCGGTGAACGCCAAGACCGGCAAGGCCTATGGCAGCGCCCTGGGCTACGGCTTCTTCCACCTGGTGATCCGGCTGGGCGGGGTGCGGCTGGCCTACGCCCTGCTCTACCTGGTGCTGCCCTACTACCTGCTGCTCAGGCCCAGCGTGCTCAAGTGCCAGCTGCCCTACCTGCGCCGCCGCTTCCCGGGCCTCTCAGGCTGGGCCCTCAAGCGCAAGGCCGCCAGCCATCTGGCCGGCTTTGCCAAGGTTCTCATCGACCAGGCCGCGGCCGGGGTGCTGGGGCCCGCGAGCCTCAAGCCTGATTTCCCCGGCCAGCAGGGCTTCTACCAGCTGGCTGCCCGGCCCCGCGGCTTGGTGCTGCTGACCAGCCATGTGGGGGCCTGGCTGCCGGCCATGGCCACCTTGGAGCGCATGCCCAAGCCCGTCCACCTGATGATGGACCGGGAGTTCCTGGGCGGCGGCCATTTCTTCGAGCTGGCCGGCATCGCCGAGCGCTTCCGCTTCATCTCCCCGCGCGGCCCCATGGGCGGCGTGGTGCAGGCCCTGCAGGCGCTGCAGCAGGGCGGCTGCGTCAGCGCCATGGGCGACCGCCAGCTGGGCCAGGGCAGGGAGCTTTGCGGCGATTTCCTGGGCTCGCCTGCCGCTTTCCCGGCCTCGCCCTTCCATCTGGCCTCGGCAGCCGATGCCGGCGTGGCCATGCTACTGGCGCGCCGCACCGGGCCGCTGGCCGTGGCCATCGAGTCCCATGTGCTGGATGAGGGCCTGGACCTGAAGGCCCTGCCCCGCGAGGAGGCGGCGGCCGAATTGCTCAGGCGCTACATCGCCCGCCTGGAGGATTACACGTCCCGCCACCCGGAGGCTTGGTACAACTTCTACGATTTCTGGGGCCAGGCGGCCCCGGCCACGGATCCACAACCACCCACCAGGAGGACGCTTTGCGACTCGAAGACGAACTGAAGGAGATGCTCATCCGCGAGCTCAAGCTGGCGGACGTGAAGCCCGAGGACATCAAGGATGAGGCTCCGCTCTTTGGCGAGGGCCTGGGCTTGGATTCGCTGGACGCGGTGGAGGTGGTGGTGCTGCTGCAGAAGAATTACGGCATCGAGGTCAAGGGCATGGAGAACAACCGCGAGGTCTTCTCCAGCATCAAGGCCCTGGCCGACTTCGTGCGCAGCAAGAAGCCCCAGGCATGACTCCCACGCCGGTCCTGGTCACCGGCATGGGCTGCGTCAGCGCCCTGGGGCTGGGAGCCGGGCTCTCGCACCAGCGCCTGCTGGAGGGCGGCCGCGCGCCGGGCCTGCCCACGCTCTTCAGCGCGGACTGCAAGGAGTATGGGCTGGTCTTCGAGGCCCTGGCCGCTCCTGCGGTCCCGGGCGCGGGCTCGCGCACCAATGGCATGGCCTTCTTGGCCGCGGACGAGGCGCTGGCAGCTGCCAAGCTGGACCTGGGATCCCTGGACCCGGCGCGGGTGGGCGTGTGCCTCGGCACCACCGTGGGATGCAGCCTGAATGACGAGGTCTTCTACCGCTACTTTCATGGCCGGGGGATGCCAGGGCCGGAGGCCTTTGTGCGCTACCTCTTGGGCAATCCGGCCCAGGCCCTGGCCCGCCGGCTGGGCCTGCGCGGCCCGGCGGTGAGCGTGGGCAATGCCTGCGCCTCGGGCACGGACGCCCTGGGCCTGGCCCGCCAATGGCTGCTGGCCGGGCTGTGCGATGCGG
This sequence comes from uncultured bacterium, assembly GCA_964463435.1. GTDB lineage: Bacteria > Oederibacteriota > JAJYGY01 > JAJYGY01 > JAJYGY01 > CAYXCT01. The sequence goes on from CAYXCT010000042.1 coordinate 3,020, forward strand.
TGCTGGCTGGCGGCTGTGACGAGCTCTGCCGCACGCCCTACCTGGGCTTCACCAGCCTATTGAACACCAGCCCGGAGCCCTGCCGGCCCTTTGACCGCGCGCGGCGCGGCTTGAACCTGGGCGAGGGCGCGGCGGTCCTCATCCTGGAGGCCCCGGCCCAGGCCCGGGCGCGCAAGGCGCCGGTGCTGGGGAGCATCAGCGGCTATGGCAGCGCCGCGGACGCGCATCATGCCACCGCGCCCCATCCCGAGGGCCGCGGGCTCAAGGCAGCCACGGCCCGGGCCCTGGCTGAGGCCGGGCTCAAGCCCGCGGACATCGCCTTCATCAACGCGCATGGCACAGCCACCCCGGCCAACGACCTGGTGGAGGGGCGCGCGGCCCTGGAGATCTTCGGCCCGGCCGCGGTGCTGGTGAGCACCAAGGGCGCCACCGGCCACGCGCTGGGCGCTGCCGGCGCCTTGGAGGCGGCCTTCACCCTGATGGCGCTGAACAGCGGGCAGGTCAGCCCCACCCTGGGCTTTGAAGAGCCGGACCCGGCCATCGGCCTGGCCCCCACCCGCGCCGTGACAGCGGTGAAGGGGCATGCCGCCATCAGCAACAGCCTGGCGTTTGGGGGCCAGAACTCGGTCCTGGTCTTGCAGAAAGCCTGAAGGGGGCGCATGCATGGAGATCCTCGGCATCGGAGTCGTGTCGCCCCTGGGGAACGGGGCGGGGGCCTTCTGGCAGGGCCTGGGCCGCGGCCACGCCCCGGCCACGGCCGAGCACAGCGTGGCCACTCCGCAGGGCCCGCGCTCGCTCACCCTCTTTGAGAGCACGGATGCCGGCCTGGAGCGCTTTGTGACGCGCGCGTCCCTGCGCCGCATGGACAGCTTCAGCCGCTGGGCCCTGCTGGCGGCCTGCCTGGCCCTGGAAGACGCCGGCTTGGCCCTGGGCGATGAGGACAAGCGGCGCACCGGCCTGGCGCTGGCCACGGGCTATGGCTGCCAGAATGCCACCTACGCCTTCTTGGACGAGGTCATCGACCACGGCGACAAGTGCGCCTCGCCCACCCATTTCGCCAATTCGGTGCACAATGCCCTGGCCTCGCAGACCAGCCTGGGCCTGGGCATCCAGGGGCCCTGCCAGACCCTGAGCGCCTTTGAGCAGAGCCCCTTGCACGCCCTGTGGGCCGCCCGCAGCTGGCTAGAATCTGGCGCGGCAAGCCGCGTGCTGGCGGGATTTGGGGATGAGAGCTGCGGCCTGCTGGAGTATGCCATCGCGGCCACGGCCCAGCGCCCGGCAGCGGAAGGCCAGCGGGTGCTGCCCTGGAATGAGGCCAGCTCCCAGGTGGGCACGGGCTTCACGGTGCTGCTGCTGGGCCCAGACGGCTCAAAGCCCGGGGCGCCGAGGATATCCTGCCTCAAGCAGCTCTCGGACCCGCCCCAGCAGGCCTTTGCCAAGCATCGCGCCGTGTTCCTGCAGGCGCACGGCCAGCGCGGGCCAGGCAGCCTGCACGCGGCCTGGGCCGGGCTGGACAATGCCATCGAGACCCGCCCCTTGCTGGGCGCCATGCCCACCAGCCAGGGCTTTGACATCGCTGCCGCGGCCTTGAGCCTGCGCCATGGCCAATTGCGGCCCGCGCCGCGCGGCTCCGATGCGCTCAAGGCCGGCGACAGCCTGGCCTGCCTGCAGGCCGACACCGATGGCGGCTTCCACGTCGCCTGCCTTCACAAGGACTGACATGCGCCCTTGCATCCTCCTCGCCCTGCTCTCCCTGTCCCGCTTCCTGGCCGCTGGGCCGGTGGATGACTACCTGGCTTCCATGAAGGCCAGCCTGGGGGGGCTCAAGACCCTGCAGGCCGACTTCATCCAGGAGCGCAGCCTGGCGGTGTTTGACGAAGCCCTGCAGAGCCAGGGCCGCCTCTGCTTCGCCAGCCCCGACCGCCTGCGCTGGGAGCTGCGCAAGCCCTACCATTCCGTGCTGCTGCTCAACGGCTCAGGGGTGGCCAAGTGGGACATCGACCAGGGCCGCGCCAAGCGCGCCAAGCTTGGGGGCCGCGAAGCGCTGCAGGCTGCCTTGGGCCAGATCCTGGCCATGCTGCGCGGCGATTTTGGCTCCATCAAGTCTGGGTTCAGCATGCAGCTGGCGCTGGGGAAGAATGGCGGGCCGGACCTCCTCTCGCTCAAGCCCAAGGGCCAGGCCCTGGGCCGCTATTTGAGCGAGCTCAAGTTCACCATTGAGCCCCAGCGCCATAGGGTGCTGGAGCTGGCCCTGCTGGAGCCGGGCGGGGATGCCACGGTGGTGCGCTTCAGCCATCAGGTCGAGGACCAGCCCCTGGATGCCAGCGTCTTCGACCTGGACCATCCCCAGCTGGACGGCTTGAAGCGATGAGGGCCCTGCTCGCGAGCCTGCTGCTGGCTGGCCTGCTGTGGGGCTGCGCCGCCGCCATCCCCAAGCCCGGGCAGGACCAGGCCTGGCAGGCTCTTGCCTCGCGCTATCCCCTGGGCCAGGGCTATAGGCTGCAGCAGCGCGTCACCCTGCTGGCCTTGGGCAAGGAATACCCCATGCTGGCGGCGCTGGCCATGAGCCCCCAGGGCCGCTGGCGCATGCAGGCCAGCAGCGAGATGGGCGGCCTGCTCTTCGACATGCTGGGCGACACGGCCAGCGCCCAGGTTCTGCGCGCGCCGCAGGGCATGGGCGACAAGCCCCTGCTGCTGGGGCTGGCCAAGGATCTGCGCGCGCTCTACCTGGGCGGCCCGCGCCAGGGCTTGTCGCTGGAGCTGGCCGGCGATGGGGGCTTCAGCCTGGAGGACCAGGCCTGGCACTACCGCCTAGAGGTTGAAGACCTGAAGCTCAGCCCTGGCCCGCCCCCGGCCGCGGCATTCAAGCCGCCGGTGGCCCGATGACCCGCGCCATCCTCAAGCTGCAGCTCTTCATGCTCCGGCACCGCGCCGCAGGCCTGGTTCTGCTCGCCGCCCTCTGTGGCGGCCTTTTTTTGGCCACCCTGGACCTGCGCCTCAAAGAAGACGTGATGGACCTGCTGCCCTCCGGCGACCCGGCCGTGAGCGACACCCGCGACTACCTGCAGCGCTTCGGCCGCCTGCAGACCGTGGTGATGGTGGGGGAAGCCAGCGACGCGGGGGCCCTGGAGGCCGGGGGCGACCGGCTGGCCGGGTACATGGAGCACTGCCCCTTTGTCACTGGCCTGCAGTACCAGTTTGGGCCCGAAGACCTGGCCCTCTCCCTGCAGGCCTTGCGCCAGGCCCGCGCCAGCCTGTTCAGCGCCCAGGACGCGGAGGCGCTGCAGGCCCGCTTGAGCCCCCAGGGGCTGCGCAGCTACCTGGCAGGATGGCGCCGCACCCTGGCCGAGTCGCCGGCGCCCTACCTGGCCCGCCAGTTCAGCCAGGACCCCCTGGGCCTGGATCTGGCCCTGCTCAAGCGGCTGGAGGGCCTGCGCTTTGACAGCCGCACCGTGGAGCTGCGCGATGGCCGCATCTTCAGCCCGGACGGCAGGCATGTCCTGCTGCTGGCCAAGCCCTGCTTCAGCCCCACGGACGCGGCCTCGGCCGAGGCGCTCTCCGTCTTCATGGCCAAAGCGGCCTCCCGCGTGAGGTCCGCCACCGGCGCCCGGGTTGCCTGGTCCGCGGGCGCGCGCTTCAGCCAGAGCAATGCCGCGCTCATCAAGCGCGACTTGGCGCTCACGGTCAGCCTCTCCAGCCTGCTGGTGGCGCTGGCCTGCCTGCTGGTGTTCCGGCGCGCCTCGCTCTTCCTCCTCACCCTGGCGCCGCCGGCCTTTGGCGGGCTGGCCGCGGCCGGGCTCATCGTGCTGGTGCAGCCTGGCGTGTCCGCCATCGTGGCGGGCTGCGGCGGCATCCTCATCGGCGTGCTGGTGGATTCAGGCATCTACCTGCTCTTCGCCTATGACCGCCGGGCCCTTGGCCGCGGCGGCGCCCTGGGCCTGGCCCGCGTGTTCAAGGCCATGAACGGGCCCATCCTGGTGGCTGCCGCCACCAGCGCGGCGGCCTTCGCGGCCCTGCTCTTCTCGCGCTTCCCGGGCTACCGCAGCCTGGGCCTCTTCAGCCTGCTGGGCATCGCCACAGCCTGCAGCTTCACCCTCTTTTTCCTGCCCCTGCTGGTGCCGCAGGGCCCGCCCAGCTGGCTGGACCGGCGCAAGCCCAGCTGGCGCGCCGCGCCGCTGTATGCCTGGCTCTTCGCCTGGATGCGCCCCCGCCGGCGGATGCTGGCCCTGCTGGCCCTGGCCATCACCCTGGCCCTGGCGCCTGGGCTGGGCCGGCTCAAGCTGGAGGGCGATGTGCAGCGCTTGAACGCCCTGACGCCCGATGCCCAGGCGGACTGGGACACGGTGCAGGCAGCCTTTGGCGGCGCGCTCAACCTGACCAGCGTGAGCATCAGCGCCCCGGACATGGAGGCTGCGCTCAAGGCCGGGGCCGCGCTGGAGAGCCGCCTGCAGCCGCTCATCAAGGCCGGTTCGGTGATGGCGGTGCAGGGCCTGAGCCCCATCCTGCCGAGCCTCGCGGAGCAGGCTGAGAACCAGCGGCGCTGGGAGCAGATCTGGTCCGATGAGAACAAGGCCCGGCTTCGGCCCATGCTGCTGGCCGCTGCCAAGGAGAGCCATTTCAAGCCCGGCCTGCTGGCCGCCAGCCTGGATGGCCTGCCCGGCGTCATCGCGCCCGCCACCCCGCAGGGCCTCTCGCGCGGCCTGCTGGCCCAGCCCATCCAGAATCAATTGGTGGTGGATGGCCGCGGCGCCCTGCTCATCAGCAATGTGGCCCTGCGCTCCCCCAAGGACCTGCCGGCCCTGGAGGCCGCAGTCAAGGGGCTGCCCGGCGCCTCGGTCTTGAGCGGCCGGCGCTTCATGGAGCACATGGTGGGGCTCATCTATGGCGAGTTCCTGCTCTTGGGCGGCATCGCCTTCGTCCTCAACCTGCTGCTCTTGTGGCTCAACAACCGCGACTGGAAGGCCAGCCTGCGCATCATGGCGCCCCTGCTGGCTTGCCTGCTGTGGGTCTTTGGCATCCTGGGCTATGCCGGCATCGCGGTGAACATGATGGGCTCGCTGGTGCTGCTCTTCGTCTTCGGCCTGGTGGTGGACTATGCCATTTTCCTCTCCGCGGCCTGGAGGCAGCACGGCGCGGGCCTCAAGGACCACCTTGCCAACACCGGCGAGGTGGTCACGCTCTCGGCCGCCACCAACCTGCTGGCCTTGGGCGCCCTGGCCTTTGCCCACCACCCGGTGCTGGTCTTCTTGGGCCTCACCAGCATCATCGGCATCGGCGGCGGCTGGGTGGCCACCCTGCTGCTGCTGCCCTGGATCGCGGGGGAGTGAGGGGAATAGCGGAAACGTGCTGCGGTATATCGGTAGTTTTCCCGGCTCAATTATGCTTGATACTATAACTCCAGGTGGCATACTTTTATATGCGCCGCACCTTCAAAAACCGTCACTTCGCCCGCTGGATGCGCAAGATAGGTTTGAGCGATTCAGCCCTTTGTGAGGCGGTGGCTGAGATGGCCCAGGGTTTGATCGATGCTGATCTTGGTGGCGGGCTGGTGAAGAAGCGAGTCCCATTGCCTGGCCGAGGAAAGCGCGGGAGCACACGGACTCTGGTGGCCACAAACAAAGGTAGCCGATGGTTCTTCATTTTTGGCTTCGAGAAAAATGAAAGGGAGAATATCACCCCAAAGGAACTTGTCTCGCTTCAAATTTGGCCGTTGACTATTTAAGCCGACCTGATGCCGAACTTGAATTGCTCGTGGCTCACGGGCTCATGCAGGAGATAAGCTGTGAAAACTAAGGTTCCCACTCAAAGCCGGATATTGGCCGCAGTCCATGAAAGCGCTACTGATCTGCACAAAGCTGGGTTTATCGATCTGCGCCGCATGCGCCAGTATGATGCACTCTGTCTGCCAGTTGTGCCGGCATTTACCAGCAAGGACATACGAGCATTAAGGGGCCGTTTGGGGCTCAGCCAGCCGGTCTTTGCCTCTGTGCTCAATGCCAGCCCATCTGCAGTCCGTCAATGGGAAATTGGCCAAAAACACCCAGCTGGCATGGCTGCAAAGCTATTAGACGTGTTGGATCGGAAAGGGCTTGAAGGGTTGATTTAGTTTGACCTGTAATAAAGAAAGGCCGCCGGGAGACCGGCGGCCTTTCTTTATTAGAATCGCGCGCGCTCAGCGCTTTGGGAAGAGCCTGGCCCAGGCCCAGGCCAGGCAGGCCAGGGTGAAGGCCAGCAGCAGGAGCAGATGGGGGGCGAGCGCGGGCCAAGAGGCTTGGCGCAAGAAGAGGCCCTGGTAGCTGCTCATGGCCCAGTTGAGCGGGGTCAGGCTGCTCAAGGCGCGCATGAAGGCGGGCATGGCCTGCAGGGGCACGATGACCCCGCCCAAGGCCGAGAGCATGACCACCGCGGTGCTGCCGGCCACGCCGGCCTGGTCCGCGCTCTTGGCCGTGGCCGCGATGGCCAGGCTGAAGCCGCAAGCCGCCAGGCTGGAGAGCAGGGTGAGGGTGATGAGTGGCAGCAGCGGCGCCTGGGCATGGAAGGCGGTGAGGCCCAGCACAGGGAAGAGCCAGACCCCGGCGGCCAGCATGAGGCCGAATTGCAAGAAGCCCACCAGGCTGAAGCAGAGCAGCTTGCCGCCCAGGATCAGCAGGGGATGGGCCTGCATGCTGCGCAGGCGGAGCATGGTGCCCTCGCGCCGCTCTCGCAGCAGGGCGTTGGAGACCGGGATGACGATGAAGAACATGGCGAAGAGGGTGTAGCCAGGCACGTTCTGCTGCACCATGTCCGGCAGCAGGGCCGCGGCCTCGCCGGGCGCGTCCTGGCCCCCGCTGAGGGCCGCTGGCCCGGCTTCAGGCGCCAGGCTCAGCAGGCGGGCGCTGGCAAGGTCCGGGGCGGGCACAGAGGCCAGCTCAGCTTCCAGGCCCTTGGGCAGCTTGCCGCCCGCCTTGGCTGCCAGCTTGTCGCGCACCTGATGGGCCAGCATGGGGCCCCAGGCTGCCAGGGCCAGCCCGGCCTGGGCGCTGGCGGCCATCTGGGCCAGCTGGGCGTGGAACACGGCGCGGTAGAGCGCGGGCACCGAGGGGTCAAAGAAGGCAGAGAGCTGGGCGGGCGCCGGGGCAGGGCGGGCGGCTTTGCTGGGCGGGCTGGCCCAGGCTTTGGCCGCGGCCAGGGCCTGGGCTTCAAAGCCCTTGGGCAGCAGCAGGCAGGCCTGCGCTTTGCCGCTCTTGAGCAGGCCCGCGGCCTGGCCGCGGCTGGCGCAGGCGGAGAGGCTCAGGCCCTGCGCCTGGGCCAGCGATTGGCCGAGCCGCTGGCTCAAGGCGCTCCGGTCCTCGTCCACCACAGCCAGGGCCAGGCTGAAGCGGCCAGCCTTGCGGAAGGCGCCGTCTTGGATCACGGTGAAGAGCAGCATCAGGGCCAGGGGCATGATGAAGAGCACGCCCAGGCCCACGCGGTCGCGCCGCAGCACCAGCAGGTCCTTGGCCCACACGGCCAGCAGGCGCCTCATGCGCCCTGGCCTTGGCCCGGGGCCTGGTGGATGGGCAGGCCCTCAGGGTCCTTGCTCGGCATGCTGCGCACGGCCAGCGGCTCGATCTGGAAGACCGCGGCGTAGCGGTCGAGCAGGGCGGGCTTGAGCTTGGCGAAGACGTCCGGCCGCATGTGGCGGCGCACGCGCCAGCGCCACAGGCCCATGTAATCGGCCAGCATGCGCTCGTCCAGCAGGCTCACCTGCATCCAGTACCAGAGCGGGCTCTTGCGGCCTTGGGCCACGTCGGCGCGGGCCGCGGCGATGATCTGGCCCACATGCTCCCAGTACTTGTTGAAGCCGGTGTTGCTCACATCCCAGCCCACGCTCTGCACGCCCACGAAGCGGCCGTCCTCGCCCACGGCGTACATCAGCCGCCGTATCTCAGCTTCTGGGCCCCAATCCTGGGGCACATCCTGCTCGCGCATGTCCCCTCCTCAGCCCCGGATGGCCCGGGCCAGCTTCCACAGCCCGCGGAAGAAGGCCTCTTCGCGGTCGGCCAGGTCCATCACCATGCCGGCCATGGCCGCGTAATTGTCGCCCGGGTCGGGCCGGCCCTTCACGAAGCGGGTGGCGACCAGGGCGAAGGCCCGCCAGCGGTCGCCGATGGCCGTCATGCCCCGGCTGGCCTCGGCCAGGCCGGGGTGCTCCAGGGCCTGGGCCGCCTCGCTCAGGAAGGCGGCGTACATGTAGCGGAACCCGGCCCCGCCCGAGCCCACCACCTCTTGCATGATGACGATCTGGTTGAGGTTGTCCAGCACCTGGGCCTGCGTGAGCTTGCGCTCCCACTTGAGGATGTCGCGGCCTAGGAAGCGGATGCCGCGCACGCCCAGCAAGGGGATGGGCGGGGTGAGCATGTTGAAGCACACGTCCTTGATGCCCTGGGCCACCGGCTTTGCCAGGCTGCGCTGCTTGGGGCCGCGGTCCTCCTTGAGCCAGTAGAGGCGGCCGCGCGGGTTCATGCCGCCGCGGGCGAAGCGGGCCTTCTCCAAGTCGCCAGCCTCCACGGTCTGCACGGCGTCCAGGCCCGGCTCGCTCACCAGGTAGGTCTCGCCGCGCCGGCCATAGAGGATGATGTGGTGGGCGTTGAAGTGGGTGCGCAGGGCGCGCGGCACATAGGGCAGCCAGTAGAAGCCCACCTGGCAGGCCACCGGCTTGCCGGCATCCAGGGCCTCATCCAGCGCGCGGCGCGCGCTGCTCTTGCGCCAGAAGGTCTCGCTGTGGTAGCGCATGCCCAGGCGCTTGAAGGCCTTGTGGATGACCGCGCCGGGCATCTTGCGGAAGGTCGTCACCCGCACATGGGCCAGGCGCACGAAGGGGAAGTAGCCAAAGAACAGCCCCCCGCCGATGCCGAAGGCCAGGGGCTCGCTCACCTGCAGGCCATGGTAGCTGAGCAGGCCGGCCGTGGCCCCGCTCTCGCAATGGGCAGATTGGTGGTGCGCATAATCGATGAGCACGTCAGGGCTGGGCAGGGTGTCAGGCATCGTCCCTCGCTTGGCGGCCGGTCAGCCGCAAGAAGACATCATCCAGGCTCAGGCAGCCCGCGTGGGCGCTGAGCAGCTCAGCGGGGCTGCCCTCGGCGATCAGGCGGCCATGGTCCAAGATGGCCACGCGGCCGCAGAGGGCCTCCGCTTCCTTCAGGTAATGGGTGGTGTAGAGCAGGCTCATGCCGGACTGGTTGAGGCGGGCCAGGGCCTCGTGGATGAGCAGGCGCGATTGGGGATCCACGCCCACGGTGGGCTCGTCCAGCACCAGCAGGTCGGGCTTGGTGAGCAGGCCCACGGCCAGGTTGAGGCGGCGCTTCATGCCGCCGGAGTAGGCTTCCACGCGCTTGCCAGCCTGCTCGGCCAGGCCCAGCTCCTTGAGCAGGGCCTGCGCCAAGCGCTCCAGCGAGGGGCCGCCCAGGCCCTGCATCCTGCCGAAGAAGAGCAGGTTCTCGCGCCCGTCCAGGCTGGGGTAGAGGGCGATGTCCTGGGGCACCAGGCCCAGGCGGCCCGCCCCGCCCAGGCTGAGGCTCCCGGAATCAGGCTTGAGCAGGCCGCAGACCAGGCTCAGCAGGGTGGTCTTGCCGGCGCCATTGGGCCCCAGCAGGCCGAAGCATTCGCCCGGCTCAACGCTCAGGCTCACGCCATCCAGGGCGGGCGCCGCCGCGCCGGGATAGCGCTTGCGCAGGCTGTTGATCTGCAGGAGCGGGGTTTGGGTCATGGCACGAAAGGGCTGACAAGGCGGCAGGCTTGGGTTAAAGTG
>CAYXCT010000043.1:0-12342 GCA_964463435.1 uncultured bacterium
TTGATGGAAGGGCTCAGGCCGCGATGCCGTACTGCTGCAGGAGGATCTCGAAGGCATCGGTGGTCATGGGCTTGGGGACCACCAGCATCTTGTTCTGGTCGATCTTCTTGGCCAGCGCGCGGTACTCATCGGCCTGGCCGGCGCCGGGCTCGAACTCGATGACCGTCTTGCGGTTGATCTCGGCGCGCTGCACCACGTTGTCGCGGGGCACGAAGTGGATCATCTGGGTGCCCAGGGCGGCGGCGAAGGCCTCGATCATGGCCACCTCGTTGTCGACCTTGCGGCTGTTGCAGATGAGGCCGCCCAGGCGCACGCCGCCCGCGTCCGCGAACTTGACGATGCCCTTGCAGATGTTGTTGGCGGCATACATGGCCATCATCTCGCCGGAGACCACGATGTAGATCTCCTGGGCCTTGCCCTCGCGGATGGGCATGGCGAAGCCGCCGCAGACCACATCGCCCAGCACGTCATAGAACACGTAGTCCAGGTTGCGGTCATCCTTGTAGGCTCCCAGCTGCTCCAGCAGGTTGATGCTGGTGATGATGCCGCGGCCGGCGCAGCCCACGCCGGGCTCCGGCCCGCCCGATTCCACGCAGTCGGTGTTGCTGAAGCCGCCCTTCAGGATGTCCTCCAGGGCCACGTCCTCGCCCTCGGTGCGCAGGGTGTCCAGCACCGTGCTCTGGCTCAGGCCGCCCAGCAGCAGGCGGGTGGAATCGGCCTTGGGGTCGCAGCCCACCACCATCACCTTCTTGCCCATCTCAGCCAGCCCGGCCACCGTGTTCTGCGTGGTGGTCGATTTGCCGATGCCGCCCTTGCCATAAATGGCTATCTTCCTCACGTCCGCCTCCTGCTCAGCTGGGGTATGCTCTGCCGGCTTGGCTGCCGGCTCATGCCTCTGCTATTGCAGGAGCCATGCCAATCTCATCCGCTCGCGAAACCAGGGCTTTCCAGGAGAGCGGGCTACACCGCCGTAGGATTGCCCGACAAAGCGACATGCAGGTAGGATGTGACCCAAAGCCTGGATTGGAAAAAGGAGAGAGCCCGGCGAATGCCGGGCTCTCTTGGTGGTCTTGTGGCGGATGCTGGGGGCTAGCTCGCCAGCCGGTAGCGCCGGGCTTCGATGCCGTGCTGCTTGAGGCGCAGGCCCAGGATGCGCTCGGTCAAGCCCAGGCGGCGGGCCGCGGCAGCCGCGTTCCCCCGCTCGCTCTTGAGCGCTTCGATGATGAACTCCTTCTCCAGCGCGGCCAGGGCGGCCTGCAGGTCGCCCTTGAGCGGGGTGCCGCTGGTGGCCGCGGTCTGCAGGGTGGGCGGCAGGTGGTAGCTGCGGATGACCCCGTCCTCGGACAGCAGCACCGCGCGCTCCATGCAGTTTGCCAGCTCGCGCACATTGCCCGGCCAATGGTACTGCATCAGCATGTCGATGGCCGGGGTGCTGACGCGCACCGCCTTCTTCTGGTGCTCCCTGGCGAAGCGCCCCACAAAATGGTCCACCAAGGCCGGGATGTCGGCTTTGCGCAGCCGCAGGGGCGGCAGCAGGATGGGGAAGACATTGAGCCGGTAGAAGAGGTCCTCGCGGAAGGCCCCCTCCTTGACCATGGCTTCCAGGTCGCGGTTGGTGGCCGCGATGATGCGCACATCCACCTTGAGGGTGCGGCCCGAGCCCAAGGGCTCCACCTCCCGCTCTTGCAGCACGCGCAGCAGCTTGGCTTGCACGCTCAAGGAGAGCTCCCCCACCTCATCCAAGAAGACCGTGCCGCCATCGGCCAGCTCAAAGCGGCCCTTGCGGTCGGCCACCGCGCCGGTGAAGGCCCCGCGCGCGTGGCCAAAGAGCTCGCTCTCCACCACGCTCTCGGGCAGCGCGGCGCAGTTGAACTTGACCATGGGCCCGTCCCTGCGCGGGCTCAAGGCATGCAGGGCATCCGCCACCAGCTCCTTGCCCACCCCGCTCTCGCCCAGGATGAGCACCGTGGCCGGGCTGGGGCCCACGCGGGCGATCAGGTCATAGGCCTGGCGCATGACCGGGGTGCTGCCCACCAGGTTGGGTGGCTGGTAGCGCCCGGCCAGCTCAGCGCGCAGGCGCGCATTCTCCTCGCGCAGGCGGATGGCCTCCTCGCCGGCCTTCTCGCGCTCCAGCAGGTGGATGGCCGCCACCTCCGAGATCATGAAAGCGACGATCTCCAGCACCCGCAGGTCCTCCTGCAGGTCCGTCCCAGCGCCCACCCGGCGGTCCGCGGCCAGGGTGCCCACCACCCTCCCCTGGCGCAGCACTGGCACGCAGAGGAAGGCCAGGTCCTCCAGGTTCTCGCGCGCGAGGGTGCGGTTGAGGAATTCCGGCTCATCGCAGACCCTCGGCACCAGCACCGCCCTGCCCGTGGCCGCCACCTTGCCGGTGATGCCCTCGCCCACCCGGTACTTGCCCTGGGCCTGCTGGGCCGGGGAGAGGCCATAGGCCAGCTCCACCAGCACCTCGCCCTGGTCGCGGCGGAAGAGGGTCAGGGTGCCGCGCTCAAGGCTCAAGTCGCTGGCCATGCGCTCCAAGGCCGGGGGCAGCATCTGCTCCAGGTCCAGGCCAGAATCGAGGCCTTCCGCGAGGGCATGCAAGAGCTCGAGGATGCTGCAGGTGTGATCGCAGGGGCAAGTGAGGTTCATGGCGTCCTGATTGCTGGACGACGCCTTTGTCGTTGGGTCAGTCTTGGGCAGGGTCCCAGCGCAGGGCGCGCATGGGCGAGGGCTTGAAGCCTCGGCTGCGATAGAGCGCCAGGGCGCGGAGGTTGCCCGGGTCGGTCAAGAGCGTGACGCGGCCCAGCCCCTGCTTGCCTGCTTCGGCCAGCGCATGGTCGAGCAGGGCTGAGCCCAAGCCTTGGCCGCGCCAATGCCTGTCCACCACCAGGTCCTCCAGCAAGGCCACGGGCTTGCCCAGGGCGGTGCTGGTGACAAAGAGCAGGCTGACCATGCCAAGCACCTGGCCATGGGATTCAATGACATAGAGCGCGGCCTTGGCCCTGGGCTTGAGCAATTGCCGCAAGCCAGCCCTTTGCCGCGCGGCCTGGGGCTTGAATTCCTCTTCTTGCTCGAAGAGCTGGCCAAGCAGCCCTGTCATTGGCCCCAAGTCTGAGAGCCTAGCTTTGCGGATCGAGTAAAACGATTTGAGAAGCTTGGGCATGCGCCTGTTAAACTGCAAGGTGGATGCCACTTATAAAGGCTTTATTTTCATGAAGAGAAACATTTTCAAAGCTACATTTCCGTGGCTTTCCCTGCTTTGCATACAAAATCGTGCTGCCAACAGCGCTTAAAAAAAGCCCTCCTGCTCCCAGGAGGGCTTCTTCTTTGCCCAAGCAGCGGCTATCCCCTGCCGAAGACCAGCACGCACTCCTTCACCGTGCCGGCCCCGGACTGCTCGAAGGCGTGCGCATAAGCCGAGAGCTGGGCCTGGTGGTGCTCCAAACCGCGCTGGTCGCGGTCGCTCTTCCAGTCCAGCAGCACCCAGCCATCCGGCTCCTTGAGGGCCAGGTCGATCTGGGCCGTGAGCGTGCCCGGTCCCTGGGGATGCGGCAGCATGGCCTCGTATTCCGCCCAGCATTCCTCGGCGCCCAGGATGCGGCCCCAGAGCGCGGAATTGCGCAGGCTGTTGCAGAGCAGCATCAAGTCCTGGTGGGCCTCCATCTCCAGCCCGCTCTCCATGGCCTGCTTGAGCGCGATGCCCTGCAGGGCCTGGTCCGTCAAGGGCGCGCCCGCGCGGGCCAGGCGCACCATGCGCTCAAAGCAGGCATGCATGGCCGTGCCAAAATCGCTGCCCGCGTGCGTCACCAGCGCGTCCAGCTTGAGCACGGCCACGGGCCGGCCCGCCAGGCCCAGCTCGAGCGCCGCGCTGCTCACCGCGGCATCCAGGTATCCCGGCTGCTGGCTGGCCGCGAGCCTGGCCTGCACCAGGGCCTTGAGCTGGGGCCCATCCACAACCGGGGACGCCACGGGCGCGGCCGTCTGCGCAGGCAGGCCCCACACGCGGCCCTGGGCCAGGTCTTCCAGCTGCTGCCAGGCGCATTCCACATTGCCCTTCACGCCGGTCGCCTGGCTGATGAAGCAGGCCTGCTTGGCGCGGGTGGCAGCCACATAGAGCAGGCGCAGCCGCTCGGCCTGCTCAGCCTCGCGGGCCGCCTCCTGCGCGCCGGCCCAGCCCAGGGGCAGGCAATCCTGGCCCAAGCTCAAGAAGAGCAGGTCCTGTCCTTCCCTGCCCCGGCAGATGGCCCTCTGCTGGCCTGATTCCTGATTGTTGTCCTTGCCGCTGACCGGGTTGGCCAAGAAGACGAAGCGCGCCTCCAAGCCCTTGGCCTTGTGCAGGTTCATCAGCCGCACGGCATCCGCGGCGCCAGGCCGGGCTTGGCCGCCCTCGGCCTTCTTCGCATCCCCGCCAAAGCCCGCGGGCTCCAGGCTCAAGCGGCCCAGCTCCCGGGCCATGGCCATCAGGCTCAGCGGCTCTCCCTGGGCTTGGCGGCTGGCAAAGGCTTCCAGCTGCCGCCAAAGGTTGCCCAAGCGCAGGCTGCGCTCAGAGGGGCCCAGGCTGGCCTGCAGAAAGAGCCCGCCCTGCTGCAGCAGCCAGGCCATCTGGCCCAGGGCCGGCAGGCCCTGCAGGGACGCGCGCCAGGCATGCAGGGTGCGCAAAGCCTCGGCCACCGGGCCCCCTGCATCGCGGCCCTGCCACAGCGAGAGCCCATGGCCGGTGGCCTTCACATGATCCACCAGGTCCTGGTCTCTCAGGCCGAACCAGGCGCCGCGCAGAACGCCGGCCAAGGCCGCGCTGTCATCCGGCTGGGCCAGCAGGCGCAGCAGGCGCGCCAGGTCGGCCATCTCCTCATAGTCGCCCAGGTTCTCGGCGCCGCTCACGTCCACCGGGATGCCGAGCAGCTCCAAGGCCCGCACATAGGCGCCCAAGCGGGCCTTCTTGCCTGTGAGCACCAGCATGTCGCCGGGCTTGAAGCCCTGGCCGCAGAGGCCCTGGATGGCCAAGGCCACCTGGCGCGCATCCTCCCCGGCATCCGCGCCCACGGATCTGGCCATGGGCCGCGGCGCCAGCAGGTAGAAGCCCGCAGGCCCATCCTGGGCCTGGGCCATGGCCTGCATGGGGGCATAGCTAGCCTGGTAGGGCGAGGCAAGCAGCCGGCTGCCAAAGACCTGGTTCACCGGGGCGATGATGGCCTCAAGGCTGCGGAAGTTGGCTGAGAGCTCTTTGAGCCTCAGGCCGCCGGGCAGGGCCTGCTCAGCCAATTGCCGCACTTGCAGGTAGAGCTGGATGTCAGCGCGCCGGAAGCGGTAGATGCTCTGCTTGGGGTCGCCCACCAGGAAGAGGCTGCCGGGCCTGAGCCGGGCCTGGCGCCAGAAGCCCGGGTCTTGGATGGGGGTGCCCGGCTCAGCGGCCAGGGCAAATGCCAGGCGCAGCTGCAAGGGGTCGGTGTCCTGGAACTCGTCCACCAGCAGGCAGGCCACCTCCTGGCGCATGCGGTCCAGCACCCCGGGCTGCTCCAGCAGCTGCAAGGTGGTGCGCACCAGGTCGCTGAAGGTGAGCCGTCCCTGGCTCAAGCGCCGGCGCCGGCTGGAGGCCTCAGCCCGCTCAAAGACCTGCGCCAGGCAGGCGTGGCGCCAGGCGCGCCAATGCTCGAGGAAGCCCAGCAAGCCCTGCTGAAGGATGACGGCCTCGGCCTGGCTGAAGAGCTCGCGGCCCAGGGCCTGCTTGGCATAGCTGTTCACTCCTATCCCCAGGTCCGCGGGCTTGAGCTCCTGGCCCGGGCCCTGCTTGGCCACGGCCTTCTCATAGCTTTTCAGCAGGCGGTGCAAGGCCCAGCCCAGGGCCTGCGGGTCCTCAGGGCCCACCGGCGCGCGGGCCAGGCTATGGCAGAGGTCATGGTAAGCATCCTCCTTGCCGGGCTTCAGCGGAAAGCGCTCGCCTTCTTCAGCCAGGGCCAGCAGGGCCTGGAGGCCCTTGAAGGCGGCCGCCAGCATCTGGCGGCCCGGTCCGCTCTTGAAGAGGCCGGCATCAGCGGCCACCAGCCTGAGATCCGGTTCATAGCCCCGGCAATAGGCCACAAAGCCCTGCTCCGGCTTCCAGGCATCCAGGCGCGACACCAAGCCGCCATCCTCCTCGCTCTCGGCCAGGTGCAGGCGCAGGCCCTGCTCCAGGGCAGCCAGCTCCTCATCCTCCTCCAAGGTGATGAAATCAGGGTCCACGCCCGCTTCCAGGGGATAGCTCTGAAGCAGGCGGGTGCAGAAGCTGTGCACCGTGGAGATGCGCAGGCGCTCCAGCTGGCTCAAGGCCCGCTCCAGGCCGGGAAGCCAAGCCTCGGGCACGGCTTCCAGCTCCTGCTCCGCGTTGAGCCAGGCGCCCTTGCTCACCGCGGCCTCCAGGCCCTCCTGCACGCGCTGGCGCATCTCGCTGGCCGCCTTGCGGGTGAAGGTGATGGCGGCCACGCGCTGCAAATCCCCCTGCTCGCGCGCGATGAGGCGCAGCATGCGCGAGCTCAGGCAGCTGGTCTTGCCGCTGCCGGCCCCGGCTTCCACCAGCAGGTTGGCGTCCAGGTCGCTCAAGAGGCCGCGCCTCACCCCCAGGTCCTTGGGCATGGGCATCAGCCGCCCCCCTTCTGGGCGCTGACCCGGGCCTTGATTGCATTGAGGTCGCAGGCGGCCTTGAAGTCGCAATAGCCGCAGCCGGCATTTTCAGTAGGGGCGAAGCAGCCGGCTGCAAAGGCCTGCTGAAAGGGCCCGGCCAGCAGGCCGGCCAGCTTCTCCTCAGCCTCCTCAGCCGTGGCATCAAAGGCCATGCGCGCGAAGCCGCCCCTCTGGGATGGGAAGAGGTAGCCCGCGCCCGCGGCTTGCCCGGACTTTGGGCGCTCTTTGAGCCAGGCCTTGAGCCCGGCCAGGTACACCAGCAGCTGGGCGCCATTGGCTTCAAGGCTGCCCGGCTTGAAATCAGCGGACTTGCCGGTCTTGTAGTCCCAGACCCGCCAGCGCCCATCCTTCGATTCCGCGTAATCGATGTAGCCGCCCACGGCTATCCTCAAGCCGCCAGGCAGCCTCAGCTGCAAGGGCCCGCCCTGGGCCGCGGCAAGCTCCAGCTCCGTGGCCTCCGGCTTCCAGCCCGGCTCCAGGGCCCGGGCCAGGTATTCGGGATAGCTGTGCGCGGCCCTGCGCAGCGCCTCCTCCTGGGGCTTGGCCAGCCCGGCCCCGGGCTGGGCGTGGTCCAGCTTGGCCTCGGCGATCAGCGCTTCCATGGCGGCCGCGCATTCTTGGGCGCTGGGCCGCTGGCCGCTCTCCATGGCACGGCTCTGATGCCATTGCAGGAAGGCGTGCATCAAAGTGCCCTCGGCCGCCGGGTCCAGCCAGGCATCGGACGCGGCCGGCTCATCCTCGACCGGCCGCAGCTTGAGCACCTTGGCATAGAGCCAGCGCCGCGGGCAGTCGAGAAAGTCATCCAGCTGGGTGGCAGACCACCTCTGGTCCTCAAGGCGTATGCTGGCGGGCGCCAGCAGGCTGTCATAGCTGCCCAGCCCTGGCTCGCGCCGGGCCGCCATGGCCCGCAGGCCGCGCCGGCTGCGCGGCTCGAGCAGCCCGGCGGCATCGCCCTGGCCCCGCAGGCCCAGGCAGAGCCCCAGCTCCATGAGGCCCAGGCTGTCCTCGGCCCGGCGCGGGGCCAGGCCAGCGGGCTCGCCGCAGGCCGCCAGGTACTCGCGATAGCCGGCCTTGGGCTGCCGCAGGCGGAAGATCTGCAGGCCCAGCCCGCTGGCCGCCTTCTCGCGGTTGGCGGCCGCGTCGTGGCTGCAGAAGCCGGCGCTCAAGCTCTGCGGCCGGCCCAGGTCTGCCAGGGCCTGCAGCACGCAGAGCAGGCGTGCCTGCACGCGGTCCTCGGGCGTGGCCAGGCCCAGGGCCTTTAGCTCTTCCGCGGCCAGGAAGGGGTCTGGCGAGGGGCTGCCAGGGAAGCGCGACTCATCCAAGCCCAGCAGCAGGATGTGGGGCCTGAAGGCCACGGCCCCGGATTCCAGCTGCGAGATGTGGATCGCGCCCGGCTTGGGCGCCTGGGCCGGCTTGAGCCGCAGGGCCAGCTCTTTTTGCAGCAGCTCCACTGCTTCTTCGGCAGGCAGCGCCTGGGCCTTGGCCGCGGCCAGGGCCAGCTCGCCCAAGGCATGCAGCAGGCCGCGGAAATGGCCCTGGCCCGCCTCATCCAAGGGCAGGGCCACCAGCTTCAGCGCCCGCGCCCTGAGCCAGCTGGCCAGGCCGGCCAGGCTGAGGCTCCGGCCCTGGGGCAGGCCCATGAGGAGCTCCGCGGCGAGCAGCTGCAGGGCTTTGAATGCCTCGGGCGGGACAGGCTTTTGGCTTGCCTGCTGGTTGCGCTGCGCCAAGGCCTGCAGCATGGCCGGCTCATAGCGGCTGGCGCCAAAGCCGATGGAGAGCTCCTCCAGCGCCCGGGCCAGGTCGCGCGGCTTGAGGCCCTCTGCCGAGCCGGGCGGCAGGCGCAGCCAGCCCTGGCGCAGGCCCGCGGCCAGCAAGCCCGCGCTCTGGCCGGCGCTGGCCCAGCCCAGCAGGCACAAAAAGCCCTCGGCCGCCGGCATCTGGGCCAAGGGCAGGCCATAGCCGGGCGTGAAAGCAGGCCCGCCAGCCAGGGCCAGCATCTCCGCGGCCAAACCGGTCTCTGCCGGGCTCAAGGTCAGGGCCTCTATCTCGTCCAAAGCCGCGCCCTGATCCAGGGCCAGGCGCAGGCCTTCGCGCAGCTCTGCGCTGGGCGAGGCGGCGCAGAAGAAGCGCCAGCCCTGGGTCAGTGCCGGGCTGGGCCGGGCCCCGCCCACCGCCAGGGCTTGGGCCAGGGGCGCGCTCTCGGCATCCGGCGCCGGCCCGCTCTCAGCCAGGCGGCCAAGATGGGGGAGCTGGGCCTTGCTGGGGAGCTCGGCCCGCGGCCCCTGCAAGAGCGCCAATCCCGCTTGGGCGCCAAAGGCCTGCTTGAGCGCCCCATCCAGGGCCTGCAAGAAGCGCAGCTGCTCCGCGGGCCAGAGCTGCTGGCCCGCGGCCAGCAGCCGCACGGAGGGCAGCAGGGCCCGGGCCTGGCCCGCGCTCTCGAGCGCCAATGCAAAAAGGCCTGCCTCATCCAAAAGGCAGGCCACGCCCCCTTCTGGGGGCTGGGCCAGGCTTGATTCATAGGCGGCCAGCAGGCTGGCCAGGTTTTTGAAGCGCAGGCCGCTCTCGCCCGGCTGCTGGGCCAAGAGGGCCAGCTTCTGCCGGCAGGCGGGCTGGTGCCGCAGGCTCAGCAGCAGCTGAAAGAGCCGGCCATTGACCGAGAGGAAGCGCTGCGGGCCTTGCGCGCCGAAGCGCAGCAGGCTCGGCCAGCGCCCAGGCTCTTGGCAGAGGATGCGGTCCAGCACCCAGGCGCCCGAGGCCTCATCCAGCAGGCGCTTGTCGAGCAGGCCCGGCTCAGCCAGGCGCTGGGCCAGGGCCAGGGGCGTCATCACCGACACCCCGGGCGCCGGGGCCTTGTGGCGCCGCACCAGGGCCTTGACCAGGCCCTGGCCCCAGGCATTGCCGGGCGCCAGCAGGACGCAGGGCTCCCCGCCCAGCGGCTGCAGGGCCGATCTTAAGGCTTCCACCAAGGGCATGCCGCGGCCTCCGCTCAGGCGGCCCCGCATGGGCTGCCTGTCCTTGCACAATATGCCCGGCCAGGGACAGCCGCCCAGGGGCGGCGCTTCACTCCCCGGCCACGATGCCCGGCAGGCCCACCAGCTCCACGCGCCGCGTGGAAGCCAGCACCTGCAGGCGGGCCTGGGCATGGCCGAACATCAGGCCGTGCACCACGCCCGGGCCAGGCTGCTTGGCCATGGGCCAGGCCCGGCCATCCACCAGCACCTGGCTGGGCCGGCCCTGCAGCCCATGAAAGCGCAGCACCAGGTGGCGGTAGGGCAGCCGGTAAGGCCCTTGCGGCTCATCCAAGCTCAGGGAGGCGCGGCCGCCCCCGGCCTCGCAGCCCAGGCGCAGGCGCCAATGGCAGTGCTGGCCCCGCTCAAAGCCGTAGCTCTCGCCGTCATCCTCATACAGGGTGAAGCTGCGCTCCAGGCCCGGCTCGGGGTAGAGGTCGAGGTAGAGCGTGCCGCGCTCGCGGCTGGCGGTGTTGAGGGCGGGCAGCCAGCCCGGGATGATGCTGCCGCCGCGCACGTACAGCGGCATCTCCTCCAGGGGCGCGGCCGCCAGGATGGCGCGGCCGCCCTTGTAGCGCCGCCCGGTGGCGCGCTCCACCCACAGGCCCTGCGGCAGCTGCACCGCGCGGCTGCGCGCGCCGGCGGCCAGCACCGGAGCCGCCAGCAGGCTGCCGCCCAGCATGAACTGGTCGCCCAGGTTGGCCAGGGCCTCGTCGTCCGGGAACTCGAAGAACAGGGGCCTGAGCACGGGAGCGCCCTGCTCGCGGGCCTCCGCGAACAGGGTGTAGAGGTAGGGCAGCAGGCGGTAGCGCAGGTCCATCCAGCGCCGGCAGATGGAGAGGGCCGGCTCGCCAAAGGCGAAGGGCTCCTGGGGCAGCGAGCCAAAGGTGCTGTGGTTGCGGCAGAAGGGGAAGAGGCTGCCGGCCTGCATCCAGCGGATGAGCAGCTCGGCATCGCAGTCGCGGTCAAAGCCGCCGATGTCCACCCCGCAGAAGGGCACGCCCGAGGCGCCCATGCCCTGCAGCATGGCCAGGCCTGAGGAAAGGTACTCGAAGCTGCTGGTGTTGTCGCCCAGCCAGACCGCGCTGTGGCGCTGCACGCCCAGGTAGGCGCTGCGGGTGAGCACGAAATGCCGGCGCTCCGGGTCGAGGCTGCGCAGGCCCTCGGCCGTGGCCTGAGCCATCAGGCTGCCATACAGGTTGCGCACCTCGGCGTGGGGCTTGCGGCCCTGGCTGGTGCTGTGCCAGGCGCCGGGCAGGGTGGGGCTGTCAAAGGTGGCGGGCTCATTCATGTCATCCCACACCCCTTCCACGCCGGCCTTGAGCAGCCCGGCGTGCAGGCCGCCCCACCAAGCGCGGGTCTCGGGCTTGAAGAAGTCGGGGAAGGCGCACAGCCCCGGCCAGACGCGGCCCTGCACGGGCTTGCCCCGGCGGTCGGCCACCAGATGGCCCTGCTTGAGGGCCTGGCAATAGGGAGCGTAGCCCGGGTCGGCCTTGAGCCCTGGGTCCACGATGAGCGTGGCGTGCACCCCGCGCTTCGCCAGGCGCTTGAGCAGCTGCTTGGGCGGGCCGAAATTCTTGCGGTCCCAGGTGAAGGCGCGGCAGCCCTGCATGGCGCCGATGTCGAAATGGATGCTGTCCAGGGGCAGGCTCTCGGCTTGGAAGCGCGCGGCCAGGGCCTCCATCTCCCTGGCGCTGGCATAGCCCCAGCGCGACTGATGGTAGCCCAGCGCCCACAGGGGCGGTAGGTGCGGCCGGCCGCAGAGCTGGGCCAGGCGTTCCAGCACGCTGGCCGGGCTGGGCCCGGCCAGCAGCCAGGCGTCCAGGCAGCCGTGGCCCGAGGCCCAGGCGAAGCGGCCGGGCTGGTTGCGGCCCAGGTCGAAGAGGGTGCGGCCGGGGTTGTCCAGCAGCAGGCCCAGCCAAGCCCGGCCGCTGCCAGCCGGCACCGAAGCCAGCAAAAAGGGGATGCTCTTGTAGAGGGGGTCGGTGGCCGGGGTGTGGCGGTAGGCATCGGTGTTCCAATTCTCATAGGCGCGGCCGCTGCGCTCCAAGGGCCCGCCCTTCTCGCCCAGGCCATACCAGCGCCAGCCCGGCTGGGTGTCAAAGCCCCAGCAGCAGCCCCCTTCGGCTGGCGCGGCATCCGGCTCGGGCGCCTCATGCGGCAGGCGCGCCGGCTTCAGGGGCGCGGTGCGGGGCCGGGGCCGCTGGCTGGGGCTGGCCGCTGCCAGGGGCTCGCCGGCCACGGTCGACAGCTCCAGCGCCAGGCTGCGCGCGTCCACGCGCAGCTCCAGCCCCAGGCTGCGCCAAATGAGCCAGGCCCCTTCGCGGCTGGGAGCCGGCCCGGGCTGGGGGATGAAGTCCGGGGAGGGCAGGCCCGAGAGCGGCTCGTCAAAGCGGGCCTGGGGGTCGAAGCGCAGGCGCAAGAAGCCCGGGGCCTCCACGCCGATGCGCAGGCGGCCCTGGTCCAGGCTCATCCGCCCCTCAGCGGGCTTTGCGGGCTTGGCCACGGCCCCTCCCGCTGGCAGGGACGCCCTGCAGCTGCAGCGTCTGGGTGGGATAGGCGATCTCGATGCCCTGGGCGCGGAAGCGCCTGACCACGGCCAGCATCACGGCCTGGTTGGCGTCGCAGTAGGCGATGTAGTCCGGGCTCTGCACATGGTAGGCCAGCTCGAAGACCA
>CAYXCT010000044.1:0-12331 GCA_964463435.1 uncultured bacterium
GGGCCAGGGCCGGCTGGATGGCAAGGCCTGGCAGGTGGAGAGCCTGGACTTGGGCGATGGCCAGGTGGCGCTCAAGGCGGGCGGGGACCTGGGCAGCGGCGCCTGGCAGGCGCAGGCCGATTTGGACGAGGCGGACCTGCCCCTGCTCGCCGACCTGGCGCCCGCCCTGCCCGCGGCCCGATCCGGCCAGCTGAGCGGCAGCCTGCAGGCTTCCCGCGACAAGGACGGCATCTCAGCCGAGCTCAGCTTGAGCGGCACGGCCGTCTCCTGGGGCGGCTTTTCGGCCAGGGAGCTGGCCCTGCAGGCAGAGGATGCGCATGGCCGCATCAAGGTGCGGTCGCTCACCGCCAGCCAGGATGCCGGCGGCCGCCTGGAGGGCGATGCCGAGCTGGAATGGGACCGGCCAGATGGCGCGCTCTCAGCCTCCTTGACGGCCACGGATTGGGATTGGCAGGGCCATACGCTGAGCGCCCAGGCCTCGGCCGCGGGGCATCGCGGGCTGGGCGGCGCCTCGCATTGGTGGATGCCGGCGCCCCAGGACCCGGACAGCCTGCAGGCCCTGGTTGAGCTCAAGGGCCTGAGCTGGGACCGGCGCGAGCTGGGCAGCGCCTCGGCCCAGGCCCGTTTGCTCAAGGGAGAGAGGCTGGAGCTGGCCGATTTGCATCTGGGGCCCCGCATCAACGGCTCCGGCTGGTGGCAATGGGCGGGCGGCAAGCCCCAAGGGCTGCTGGACCTGAGGCTGGCTGATTTCAAGGCCCAGGCTTGGATGGCCATCCGCAGCGCCTTGCCGCTCAGCGCCACGGCCGGGCTGGCTCAGGGCTTCAGCGGCAGCATCCATGCCGAGGGCGGGCCCATGGGGCTCACGTTGCTCGCCAGCCTGGAGCAGGGGAGCACAGGCCATCTTGAGCTCAAGGCTGCCATGGCGCGGGTCGAGGGCAAGGCCTGGCGGCAATGGCCGCTGAGCGCCAGGCTGGAGACAAGGCGCGTGGCCATGGCCGACCTGGCCCGCCTGGCCCTGGGCCAAGGCGCCGGGGCGGACTGGGACGGCCGCCTGGACCTGGAGGCCGATGCCCAGGGCAGCCTGGACAAGCCCCAGGCCGCGGCGCGGCTCTATTGGGGTTCCCCGGTGATGGAAGGCTTCGCCTTCGATGCCCTGGCGCTCACCCTCAGCGCCCAGGCCCGGGAAGGGAAGGTGGCATCGGCCAGCCTGCGGGATGCCGGCGGCTCGTGGGCGCTGAGCGACGCGGCCTGGCGCTGGAAGGACGGCGCGCTCAGCCTGGAGGGCCATGCCCTGGCCAAGGATGCGGTGGCTGGGGTGATCTTCACCTTGAATGGCGATGCCGCGCTCAAGGCCAGCCTGGAGCCGGCCAAGGGCCGCGCCCGCCTGCGCCTGGATTGCGGGGAGCTCAAGGTCAACCAGATGCCCTACCCCGGCAGCCATGTGGAGGCGCGCTGGGAAAAGGGCAAGCTCAAGGTGGCCGGCGCCGAGCGCGGCGACCCCTTCAGCCCTGGGCCGGGCGTGCATCTTGAGATGGACGCCCATGAGCACGGGGTCAGCTTTCATGACACGCTGGCCCTCACCAAGGCCGGGGGCAGCCTGCGCTACACCGCCGACATCAGCAGCCAGGGAGCGCTGGCCCTCGACTTTGACGGCAGCGCCTACCCGGCGGCCGACATCGCGCGGGTGCTGGGCCTGCCCCTCGCCTGGGACGGCGCCACCTACGGCCATGTCAGCGTGCGCCGCGAGGCAGGCCACCCGCCCAAGGTCACCGCCACCCTCAAGATCGAGGACGGCAGCATCAACCGCATCCCCTTCGACCTCTGCAGCGGCACCATCCTGGTGCAGGACGCCTGGCTCTCCTTTGACCCCTACAACATGCCCTTGAGCCTGGTCAAGCGCGGGCGCTACACCGCCACGCTGCGCGGCCGCCTGCCGCTGGGGGATGACGCGCCGGGCGCCAAGCCCAGGGCCTGCGACCTGGACCTGGCCATGGACAAGGGCGACCTGGTCTTCCTGCGCTTCATCGATGGCGTGGAGGATGCCTCTGGGCCCACTGACCTGAAGCTGCACATCGGGGGGCCGCTGGCCAGCCCCAAGGTCTCGGGCCGCATCAGCGTGCAGCATGGCGTGCTGGTCCCCACGGTGCTCGCCGAGAGGCTGGAGGATGTCAGCGCCCGCATCTTCATCAGCGACAACCAGGTGGACATCTACCAGATGGAGGGCCAGGCGGGCGCCCCGGGCCAGCGGCTCTACATCACCCGCGGGCCGCTGGGCCAGCCCGCGGTGGTGCTGAGGGAGTTCGTGCCCGACCAGCTCAACCTCAAGGTGGCCAGCGGCAAAGCCGGCGTCCGGCTGGCCGGGCGCCCGGCGCTGAAGCTGGTGGAGGGCACGGTGGCGCCCAACCTGCTCATCCAGGGCACCATGGACCATCCGCGCCTGAAGGGCAGCCTGGACCTGGAGGACTGCGTGCTGACCTATCCGCCGGTGGTGGCGGACGCCAGCGGCGCCACCCACGCCGCCCAGGGCGATGACCTGTTCCACCGCACGGATTTCAGCCTGGAACTCAAGGCCGGGCGGAACGTCTGGTATGAGAGCGATTTCGCCAGCGTGCAGCTGGCGGGCCAGGGCCCGGCCCCCGTGCTCAAGGGCCCGGGCAGCTCGCTGGGCGTGCAGGGCACCCTGCGGGCCCAGCGCGGCGAGATCGACTACCTCAATTCCAGCTTCACCATCGATGACAGCCAGGAGAACTGGGCTGAGTTCCGCGGCGATGCGCCGCCCTTCATCGAGGTGCATGCCTACCAAGTCTTCCGCAACATCGCCATCCTCAATGACCCCATCGCCAAGGACCGGCGCATCAACATGTATGCCCGCGGGCCGCTGGGCCAGGTGCAGGTGACCTTTGACAGCGAGCCGCCCATGAGCCAGACCCAGATCGCCTCCCTGCTGGGCTTTGGCGAGGATGTGACGGCCTGGAGCGGCGGCGGCTCGGACGTGCAGCGCGGGGTGATGCTGCTCTTGGGCAAGGCCATCTCAGGCACCAGCTCGCGGATGGTGCGCAAGCAGATCAAGCGCTACATCCCGGTGGACAGCTTCCAGTTCAGCCTGGGCAGCGGGGTCAACAGCGACGTGCCCCAGGCCCAGCTGGCCGGCAGCCACGCGGTCACGGGCGCGGATGGCACGGTGGTGGGGGCCACCGGGGTCACGGGCGAGGCCACCGGCAGCGGCAGCCTGGAGAACCCCCTCATCGGGTCCAAGTTCGACGTGGGCAAGGCGCTCACCGACAAGGTCTACCTCAACTGGCACGGCGATGTGGGGCAGAACGAGTCGAAGCAGCCGGACCTGGCCAGCAACCAGGTGGGCATGGAGTACCAGCTGCAGAACAACAAGAAGATCACCATGAGCTATGATTTCGCCCAGCAGAGCGGGACTAATGGGGGCGCCCAGGCCAAGATCGAGGGCTACAGCCAGTTCGGCAATTACAAGCCGGCGCGGCGGCCCAGCCCCACCCCCTTCATCCTCCGGCGCACCCCCAGCCCCACTCCGCCGGCCTTGAGCCCCACGCCGCTGGCCGCTTCGCAGGCGCTCAGCCCCACTGCCCTGGCCACCGCCAGCGCGGCCTCCCCTGAGGCCGGCCATCCATGAGACATTGAATGCTTTACAAGCTTGGGGTCCTTTGCTAACATTTCAAGGTTTTTCTGGCCTTTTCCTCAACAGCCGACGCATCGGAGATTCAGTGACCTTTAAAAAAGCCTTTGTCCTCATGGCTCTGGCCCTGGGCCTGGCCTCGCCCCAGCTCTTGCGGGCGGATGACTTGGTCTATGGCACCTTGGCTTCAGTGTCGGCCACCGGCCAGCGCTCGCTCTCCGCCGAGCAGGTGCTGGCCGTGGTGCGCAGCAAGCCCGGGGACGCCCTGCTGGCCGCCGTGGTGAACGAGGATGTGAAGGCCCTTTGGCGCATGGGCATCTTCTCGGATGTGCAGGCCCTGGTCGAGCGGGTCCCGGGCGGCGACCCCATGGATCCCAAGGTGGCGCTCACCTTCGCGGTGAGCGAGCGCCCGGTGGTGGCCGACCTGCGCTTCTTCGGCAACAAGGAGGAGAGCGACGGCGAGCTGAAGGACAAGGCCAACATCAAGGAGGGCGATGTTTATGAGCCCTCAAAGGTGGCTGACGCGGTGGACAAGATCCTCTCGCTCTATCATGACAAGAACTATTACGCCGCCGAGGTGCGCACCGAGCTCAAGAAGGCCCAGGAGCCGGGCAAGGTCATCCTCAACTTCTATGTCAACGAGGGCCTGAGCATGAAGGTGGCCAGCATCAAGGTCACCGGCAACAAGGTCTTCAGCGAATCCAAGATCAAGGGCGAGATGGAGGACACCAGCGAGGTGGGCTGGTTCGGCATCGGCGGCAGCTATGACCGCGCCAAGCTGCAGGACGACCTGCGCAAGGTGCTGATGGCCTACTACCGCGAGGGCTATGTGAAGGCCAAGCTGGAGGGCTACAGCCTGGAGCAGCTGGGCGACCATGCCCGCGAGGTGGCCGAGAAGGTCACCGAGTTCAACGAGGCCGCCAAGGAGATCCGCATCAGCTTCAAGGTCGAGGAGGGCATCCAGTACAAGGTGGGCTCCATCAGCAGCGCGGGGAACACCGTGGTGCCCACGGACAAGCTGCTGGACCGGGCCGAGACCAAGCCGGGCGATGTCTTTGACCGCGAGCGCTGGGAGAAGGACCTGCAGAAGTTCAAGGATGAGTACCAGAACCGGGGCTACATCTACGCCAACCCCGCGCCCAAGTACGCCTACGATGACGCCAGCGGCAAGGTGGCCATCAGCCTCAACTGGACCGAGGGCGGCGTCGCCTACATCGAGAGCATCAAGATCCGCGGCAATGACGTCACCAAGGACAAGGTCATCCGCCGCGAGCTGCTGGTGAAGGAAGGGGAGCCCTTTGACACCGCCAAGGTGATGAAGAGCCGCGAGCGGGTCATGAACCTGGGCTTCTTCGAGAATGTGGTGCCCGACTATGAGCCGGGCAGCGAGATGGACAAGCTGGTGCTGGTCTTCGATGTGGCCCCGGAGCGCAAGACCGGCACCCTCTCGCTGGGCGCCGGCTACAGCTCAGCCGAGGGCCTGGTGGGCTACCTGCAGGTGTCGCAGAACAACCTCTTCGGCAATGGCCAGGCGGTCTCGGCCATGTGGCAGGTGGGCTCCTCCAACAACAGCTATTCCCTGAGCTTCACCGAGCCCTGGCTGCTGGACACCCCCACCACCGCGGGCGTGGACATCTTCCAGACCAACAGCCTCTCCACCTACAACAACCAGGGCTATGACCTGGCCTCCACCGGCGGCGCGCTGCGCCTGGGCCGCACCTTGAGCCCCAACTGGAAGGTGCTCACCACCTACCGCTATTCCAGCGACAACTACTCCAACATCACCTCGGCCCTGCAGCCCTACATCGCCGCGGGCATCACCAACACCAGCTCCATCATGCCCAGCGTCAGCTTCGACACCCGCGACAACATCTTCGACGCCACGCGCGGCGTGTATGAGAACCTGTCCATCCAGTTCGCCGGCGGCCCCTTGGGGGCCGACCGCAACTTCGTCAAGCCGGTCTTCGATTCCAGCGCCTTCTTCTCCACGCCGCCGGTCTTCGGCATCAGCTACCTCAAGAAGTTCGTGCTGGGCCTGCATGTCAAGGTGGGCGCGGGCTGGGGCTACGATGCCGGCCGCGGCTACACCGACTTGGCGCCCGCGGACAAGTTCTACATGGGCGGCACCGACAGCGTGCGCGGCTACGTGGACCACAGCATCGGGCCCACCGGCTCCACGGCCACCACCGAGGTGGTGGGCGGCGACTTCGCGGCCCAGTTCAATGCCGAGTATGGCTTCCATCCCTTTGACCCGCTCAAGCTCCACTGCTTCTTTGACGCTGGCAATGACTGGACCCGCCCGGCCTTCGGCAGCGCCCCGGACGAGGTGCATTTGGACAAGAGCTTTGAGCTGGTCCCCTCGGTGGGCGTGGGCTTCCTCTTCACCATCCCCACCAGCGTCATCCAGATCCGCCTGGACTGGGGCTATGGCCTGGACCATTCCCAGCCGGGCTTCCAGAACGGCGGCAAGGTGCACTTCAACATAGGCAACATCTTCTGATCCTCAAGGCCGGGATCGCCCGGCATCCAACCCCGAAAGGAGCGAACATGAAACGCATCATCCTCACCTGCCTGGCGGCCCTCTTCCTGGGCCTGACGGCCAAGGCCTGGGCCCTGCGCCTGGCCTACGTGGACGTGGCCGAGGTCTTCGACCAGTACGATGGCACCAAGCAGGCCAAGGAGTCGCTGAAGGCCGAGGCCCTCAAGAAGAAGAAGGAGCTGGAGGTCCAGCAGGACGACCTGCAGAAGCAGATCGAGGACCTGAAGGCCCAGAAGAGCGTGCTCTCCAGCGCCAAGTACAAGGAGAAGGAAGACAAGCTCAAGGGCGAGGCGCAGACCCTGCAGGACCAGGTGCAGACCGTGCAGGATGACCTGGGCCAGAAGGAGAAGCAGAAGACCAAGGCCATCCTCGAGGAGATCCGCGGCATCGTGAAGGACCTGGCCACCGAGGAGAAGTACGACTACATCTTTGAGAAGAACGCGCTCATCTTCGGCGGCGATGACGTCACCTACAAGGTGCTCAAGCAGCTGAACTCAAAGTAAGGGCCTCCTGTGCCGACCCTTTCTGAGATAGCTGCGTTCTTGGGTTGCCGCCTGGAAGGGGACCCTGCGCTGGCGGTGAGCGGCGTGGCGCCCCTGGCGGATGCCGGCCCCAGCCAGCTCAGCTTCTTGGCCAATCCCAAATACGCCCCCCAGGTGGCCTTGAGCGCTGCCGGCGCCCTGGTGCTGGCTGCCAAGGACCTGGGCCTGCGCGGGGCCAAGTCCGCGCTGGTGTCCGACAACCCCTACCGCGACTTCGCCCGCGTGACCGCCCGCTGGTTCTATGAGCCCAGCCTGCCGGCCCCCGGGGTGCATCCCGCCGCGGCCATCGACAAGAGCGCCCGCGTGGCCGCCACGGCCCGCGTGGGCGCTTTTGCCGTGGTGGAGGCCGGCGCGGTGGTGGGCGAGGGCTGCGCGCTCTTCCCCTTCAGCTATGTGGGCCATGGCGCGGTGCTGGGCGATGGCTGCCGCCTGTATCCCGGGGCGGTGGTGCTGGAGCGCTGCCGGCTCGGCGAGCGGGTCATCCTGCAGAGCGGGGCGGTCATCGGCGGCGATGGCTTCGGCTTCGCGCCCGACATCCCCAAGGGCTATGTCAAGGTGCCGCAGGTGGGCACGGTGGTGCTGGAGGACGATGTCGAGGTGCAGGCCAATGCCTGCGTGGACCGCGGCGCCTTGGGCCCCACCCGGCTGGGCAAAGGGACCAAGGTGGACAACCTGGTCCAGATCGCCCACAACGTGGTGGTGGGCCAGAACACGGTCTTCGCGGCCCAAGCCGGCATCTCCGGGAGCACCCATATCGGCAACTGGGTCACCTTTGCCGGCCAGTCGGCCATCGCTGGCCATTTGAGCGTGGGCGATGCGGCTGTCATCACCGGCCAGGCCGGTGCGGGCAAGGATGTGCCGGCCAAGGCCATGGTCTCGGGATCGCCGGCCCAGCCCACCCTTGAGCACCATCGCGGGCTGGCGGAGCTGCAGAAGCTGCCGGAGCTGAAGCGCCGCGTCAAGGAGCTGGAAGCCCGCCTGGCGGCGCTGGAAGCGGGCAGGGCCTCATGACCCGACGCACGCTCAAGGCCGCCATCCCCTTCGAGGGCACGGGCCTGCATACCGGGGCCGCGGTGCGCCTCATCCTCAAGCCCGCCGCGGCGGGCAGCGGGGTAACCTTCATCCGCGGCGACCTGCCTGGCGCCCCCCGCCTGAGGGCGCTGGCCTCGCTGGTGGGCGCCACCGAGCGCGGCACCGTGGTGCAGCAGGGCGGGGCAACGGCGGCCACCATCGAGCACCTGCTCTCCGCCCTGTATGGCATGGGCGTGGATGACGTGGAATGCGAGCTCTTCGGCCCTGAGGTCCCCATCATGGACGGCAGCGCGCGGCTCTTCGTGGAGGGCCTGGTGCGCGGCGGCTTCAGCGAGCAGGAGGGGGAGCGCCCTGTCTTGCGCGTGGCCCGCGAAGCCGAGGTCAGCGAGGCCGGCAAGCGCATCCTGGCGCGGCCCTTTGACGGCTTGCGCCTGCACTTCATGGTGGACTATGGGCATCCCCACCTGGGCCGGCAGGAGCTGGCCCTGGACCTGACGCCCCTGAACTATGCCAGCCAGCTCGCCCCGGCCCGCACCTTCTGCTTCCAGCATGAGATCGAGGCCATGCGGGCGAACGGGCTGGCCCGCGGCGGCGACCTGGGCAACGCCCTGGTCATTGGGCCTGAGGGCCTGCTCAACCCGCCCCTGCGCTTTGCCGATGAGTTTGTCCGCCACAAGATGCTCGATTTCATGGGCGACCTGAGCCTGGCCGGCGCGCCGGTGCAGGGGGAGTTCTTCATTGAGAAATCCGGCCACACCTTCAACGTGAAGATGGTCCGCGCTTGGACCGCCTCAGGCCTTATCGCCTGAGACCGATCAGGAGGCATGACGATGAGCGTGCAGAGCAGCAAGGGCTATCTGATGGACGTCAGCGAGGTGATGGAGAACCTGCCGCACCGCTATCCCTTTTTGCTGGTGGACCGCATCCTCGAGATGGAGCCGGGGAAGCGCATCGTCGGCCAGAAGAACGTCACCATCAACGAGCATTTCTTCCAGGGGCATTTCCCGGGGCATCCCATCATGCCCGGGGTGCTGATCGTGGAGGCCATGGCCCAGTGCGGCGGCGTGCTCATCATGAAGATGCTGGAGAACCCCAAGGACAAGGTCTTCTACTTCATGACCATCGATGGCATCAAGTTCCGCCGCCCGGTGGTGCCCGGCGACATCCTGCGCTTCGAGCTCGAGATAGACCGGCTCAAGGCCGGCAAGATCGCCCGCATGGTGGGCAAGGCCCTGGTGGATGGCGACCTGGCCGCCGAGGCGGTCATGACCTGCATGATCGTGGACAAGTGAGGCCGGCATGAGCGCGTCCGTCCATCCCACCGCCATCGTCGATAGCAAGGCTGAGCTGGCGGATGGGGTCAGCGTGGGCCCTTACGCCATCATCGGCCCCGGCGTCCGGCTGGGCCAGGGCTGCAGCATCGGCTCGCACGCGGTCATCCAGTGCAACACGGTGCTGGGCGAGCGCTGCAAGGTCTTCCCGCACGCCACCCTGGGCTTTGACCCGCAGGACCTCAAGTTCAAGGCCGAGGTCAGCTGGTTCGAGGCCGGCGCGGACAATGTCTTCCGCGAGTTCTGCACCATGAACCGCGGCACCGGCGAGGGCGGGCGCACGCGGGTGGGCAGCCACAACCTCTTCATGGCCTACA
This sequence comes from uncultured bacterium, assembly GCA_964463435.1. Taxonomy (GTDB): domain Bacteria; phylum Oederibacteriota; class JAJYGY01; order JAJYGY01; family JAJYGY01; genus CAYXCT01. The sequence goes on from CAYXCT010000044.1 coordinate 9,408, forward strand.
CCCACCTGGGGCATGACTGCCTGGTGGGCAGCCACGTGATCATGAGCAACAACGCCAGCCTGGCCGGCCATTGCGAGGTGGAGGACCATGTGGTCATGGCCGGCTTCGCCGCCGCCCATCAGTACACGCGCATCGGCGAGCACGCCATGGTGGGCGGGGCCGCGGTCATCACCAAGGATGTGTGCCCCTATGTGATCATCTCGGGCGACATCGCCAAGCTCTTCGGCCTCAACGTCATCGGGCTCAAGCGGGCCGGCTTCAGCGCCGAGGAGATCGCGGCCCTGGAGGCCGCCTACAAGCTCATCTTCCGCGGCAAGCTCAACACCAGCCAGGCCCTGGAGGCCATCGGCGACAGCCCCGAGCTCTCGCCGCGCGTGCGCCACCTGACGGCCTTCATCAAGGCCTCGGCGCGCGGCATCCACAAGTAGCATGGAGACCCTGGGCCTCATCGCAGGCAACCGGGACCTGCCCTTCCTCTTCACCGCGCAGGCGCGCGCCAAGGGCTACCAGGTGGCGGCGGTGGGCTTCAAAGAGGAGACCGACCCGCGGCTGATCAAGCAGGTGGATTCCTTCAGCTTCATCTCGCTGGGCCAGCTGGGCCGGCTGCTGGCCTTCTTCAAGGCCCAGGGCGTGCGCCGCGCGGTCATGCAGGGCCAGGTGCAGCACAAGCTCATCTACTCGAGCATCAAGCCCGACTGGCGCGCCGCCCTGCTCATGCTCAAGGTGCGCAACTTCAAGACCGAGACGCTGCTGGCGGCGGTGGGCGATGAGCTCAAGCGCCATGGCATCGAGCTGCTGCCCGCCACCTTCTGCATGGAGCCCTTTCTGGCCGGGCGCGGGGTGCTGGGGCGGGTGAGGCCCGGCCGCGAGCTGGCCAAGGACCTGGCCTTCGGCCGCGAGCTCTGCCGGGGCATCGGCGCCCTGGATGTCGGCCAGACCGTGGCGGTCAAGCGCGCCAGCTGCGTGGCCGTGGAGAGCATCGAGGGCACCGATGCCTGCATCGCCCGGGCGGCCAAGCTGGCCGGGCCGGGCATCACGGTGGTCAAGCTGGCCAAGCCCCGGCAGGACCTGCGCTTTGACCTGCCGGTGGTGGGGCTCAAGACCTTCCAAGTGCTGGCCAAGGCCAAGGCCCGGGCCCTGGGCCTGGAGGCCGGCAAGACGCTCTTTTTGGAGAAGGAGCGATGCCTGGCCCTGGCCGATAGGGCAGGGATCAGCGTGGTGGCGGAATAGATGGCGCCCGGCCTGCGAGAGCAAGCCGGGCGCTCTGGTCTTGGGGCGGGCCCGGTCCGCCTTTAGAAATGAAAAGGAGGGGCATCATGGACAAGCGGATGATCTTCATCGCCCTTGGGCTGGCGCTGCTGGCACCGGCAGCCAGGGCGCTGACCGTCTACCCCTACGGCAGCCTGCCTTCCTCAGCCAATCTCAGCAGCCTGAGCTCCTTCTATTCCACTTGGGCCAGCCGCCATCTGAAGACCGGCTATTGCAGCGGCGGCCTGCGGGTGGATGACGGCAGCGGCAGCTACCCCACGGTGAGCGAGGGCATGGGCTACGGCGCGCTGATGGCCGCCTACATGGACTCCTCCAGCGCCAACCTGGCCAAGCTCTACACGGAGTACATGGGCGACATCGACAACCAGGGGCTGATGAACTGGCAGGTGAATTCCTGCGGCAACGACAACCAGAACGCGGCCACCGACGCGGATGTGGACATGGCGCAGGCCTTGATCGAGGCCAATGTGCGCTGGCCCACCGAGGGCTGGAACACCAAGGCCGCGGCCCTGCTCAACAAGATCTACCAGTATGAGGTGGATGGCGCCAAGGGCCTCAAGCCGGGCGATGTCTGGGGCGGCTCCTCGGCCGGGGCCAGCGGCAAGGCCTATGACCCCAGCTATTTCTGCGTCAGCTACCTCAAGGATTGGGACTGCTTTGAGGGCGGCTCGCGCTGGAGCGCGGTGCGCACGGAATGCTACACGCTGCTGAATGACATCAGCGGGGCCCTGCCGCCGGATTGGATAGGCTCGGCCGGCGCCTATTACAACAACGGCGGCACCAGCGGCAGCGTGGGCGGCTACTACTATGACGCCTGCCGCACCCCTTGGCGCGTGACCCTGGACTATCTGTGGTTCGGCAATGCCCAGGCCCTGGCGTTGGCCAACAAGTGGGCCGGCAATTTCGCGCCCGGCGGCGCGGGCGCGGGCGGCCAGACCACCGCGGCCGGCGCGGCCGCTTACATCGGCGACGGCTACAGCTATTCGAGCGGCGCGCGCAACAGCACCAACCACAGCGACTGCTTCACCGGCGCCATCGGCATCGCGGCCATGGCCTCCGGCGCCAACGCGGCCTTCTGCAACGCGGTCTACAATGACCTGGTGTCCACGGACAACAACAGCTATTTTGCCGACAGCCTCAAGGTGATCTACCTGATGGTGCTGACCGGCACCTTCCAGGACGCGGCCTGCGGCAGCGTCTGCACCGCCTGCACCGCCACCTCCACGCCCACCATCACCCTGACGCCCACGCCCAGCAGCACGCCCACGCCGGGCTTCAGCATCGCCAAGTCGGCGATGGTGGCGACGGCCGCGGCCGGCTCCACCATCACCTATTACCTGAACTACAAGAACCTGACCACCTCTACCATCACCGGCATCACCATCACCGATGCCCTGGCCCTGCGCCTGACCTTCCTCTCCAGCACCCCGGCTGGCACAGTCAGCGGCACCACCTTGAGCATTAGCATCGCCAGCCTGGCTGCCGGCGCCCAGGGCGGGGCCACCATCACGGCTCAGATCCTCTCCACGGCCCCGGCGGGCGCCATCATCGCCAACAGCGCCAGCATGGCGGCCGCGGGCTACACCACCCAATCCAGCAACACGGTCAACATCACCGTGGGGCCGGCGCCAGCCAATACCAGCACCAGCACGCCC
>CAYXCT010000045.1:0-12280 GCA_964463435.1 uncultured bacterium
CTGAAGAGCAGGGAGAGCCCCAGGATGGAAGATCTGGCGAGAGAGAGCCTTGACACGAATACCTCCGGCTGCGGACAGGACAGGGCGTGGCGGGGATGCTGCTGCTACTTCTTCTTCTTGACCACCTTGCTCTTCTTGCGCGAACGGGCCACGAATGCCTCCTTGGGATGGGTTGAAAAACAGGTGGATACTAGCACAGTCCGGCCCCAGGCTCAAGATGCTCTCTGGGCTGGACGCATCCCCAAGGCGTTGCTACAATGCCCGCCATACCTTAAGCCCTTATGGAGGATCGCATGTCCCTTTCGCCCCTCAAGACCGCGGGCGCCGCTTCTTACCGCCGCCGTGGCTCCTTCCCTTGGACTGGCTTTCTGCTGGCCCTGGCGGGCCTGGCGCTGGCCCTGCTGGCCTACCACAGCTTCTTCAGCCGCCATGCCGCCCTGCTGAAGGCCTTCAAGGCCTGGCAGGCCGGGCAGACCGAGGTGGCCGAGGCCCAGCTTTTGGCCCTGCAGGCGCAAGACCCCGCCGACCCGGGCGCCGTGGACGGCCTGGGCCTCATCGCCAACACCCGCGGGGACCAAGCCAAGGCCGCTGAAGCCTACAGCCGCGCGCTGGCCCTGGGCCTGACCGAGGGCAAGGCGCTGGACCACGCCAAAGCCGGCCAGGTCTTCATCAGCCGGGGAGATTACAAGCCCGCCCTGGCCGAATTCAGGCACGCCCTGCAGCTGGACCCCAAGGACCCGGCCATCCAGCTGGGCCTGGGCCAGTCCCTGCAGGCCACCGGCGACTTCGCCGGCTCGGTGGACGCCTATCAGAAGGCCCTGGCCGCCAACCCCAAGGACCTGGCGGCCCAGAAGGGCCTGGAGAATGCCACCCGCGCCAAGGAGCAGGGCGCCCTCTACTTCATCTATGACCGCAACCGCCAGCCCCTGGCCCGCCGCACCCTGCAGCCGGACGGCAGCTGGGCGGCCAGCTATCCGCTGGAGCAGTTCACCGCCCATGTGGTGGGCTGCGAGGTGCCGGAGCAGGGCAAGACCGGGGTGGAGAAGGCCATGGGCTCCCTCTTCCCCGGCAACGAGGTGGTGCTGACCCTGGATGCCAAGGTGCAGCGCATCGCCGACAAGGCCCTGGGCTGGAAGAAGGGCGCCCTGGTGGTGGTGGACCCGGCCACCGGCGAGATCTTGGCCGCGGTCAACCACCCCAGCTACAACCCCAACACCCTGGCCAAGGACTGGAAGAAGGTGCGGGCCAACAAGAACCTGCCCCTCAAGGACCGCGCCCTGGGCAGCCTCTACGAGCCGGGCAGCATCTGCAAGATCATCACCGCGGCCGCGGCGCTCGAGACCCATGTGGACATGACCGCCATCTTCCCTGTCAACGCCGACCATCCCCTGGTGCTCAACGGCCAGACCTTCTGGGACTGGAAGAAGCTGGGCAAGATCCGCAGCCTCAAGGACGCCCTGGACGTCTCCAGCAACATCGCCCTGGCCAAGGTGGGCTTCGCGCTGGGCGCCGACCAGATGCATGAGTGGACCAACCGCTTCGGCTTCGGCACCCCCGAGGACCTGGGCATCGACATGCCCGGCGGCAAGCGCCTGGTGGTGGACGCCGCCACCAGCCTGGCCCCCCTGCCGGCCGACAACCAGTTCGCCCTGGCCGAGCGCGCCTGCGGCCTGGGCGAGGACTACCGCATCACGCCCCTGCGCGCCGCCATGCTGGCCGCGGCGGTGGCCAACCACGGCATCCTCATGCGCCCGCGCCTGATCAAGGAGGTGCGCAACATCGCCGGGGTGGCCATCGCCAGCAGCTCGCCCCAGGTCTTCCGCCAGGTGATGAGCCCCGAGACCGCAGAGAAGCTCAAGGACTACATGATCGACACCACCGAGCGCGGCATCGGCCGCAAGGCCAAGGTGGCCGGCGTGCTGGTGGCGGGCAAGACCGGCACCGCGCGCACCAACAAGAAGCAGAAGGACCTGGACGCCTGGTTCATCTGCTTCGCCCCGGCTGACAAGCCCCAGATTGCCATCGCCGTGCTGGCCGAGGACGAGGGCAAGGGCATGGAAGTGGCCGCCCCCATCGCCCGCAGCGTCATCCAAGACCTCATCCAGTAGCCCCATCGCCCGCAAAAAAAGGCGGCCTCGCGGCCGCCTTTTTTCTTTGCTGAGGGACCATGCCCGACAAGCTGCGCCTGTTCCTGGCCCTGCCCCTGCCCGCGAGCCTGCGCGACCCGCTCGCCCGCGCCCAGCAGGGCGTGGACACCCAAGGGCTTTGCGTGCGCTGGACCCTCCCCGAGACCTGGCACCTGACCCTGCACTTCTTGGGAGCCACGCCCGCCAAGCTCTTGGAAGACCTGCGCCATGACCTGGGCGCCTGCTTTCAGCGCCACCGCTGCTTCGACCTGAGCTGCCAGGGCCTGGGCAGCTTCCCTTCTGTGGAAGAGCCGCGCATTTTGTGGGCGGGCGTGGCTGACCCGCATGGCCATCTGGCCCGGCTGCACAAGGACAGCAAGCAGGTGCTGGACCAGTACCGGCTCTTCAAGCTGCCCAGCGAGCCCTATGTCCCGCACCTGACCCTGGGCCGGGTGCAGGAGCAGGCCGCGAGCTTCGATGCCCCAGCCTTCAGCCGGGCCCTCAGGGCCTGGTCCAGCCTGGGCCCCTGGCCGGTGGAAGAGGCCCGGCTCTTCCACAGCCGCTTCACGCCTGAGGGCCCGCTGCACGAACTGCTGCAGAGCTACCCTTTGGCCAGGGGATAAGCCAGAAGATAAAGAGCAAGGGCGGCCCCGCGGCCGCCCTTGCTCTAACATCACTTCCTGACAAAGTGCGGCAGCTCCCAGGGGATGGGCAGCGCGAACTCCGCATAGCCCTTGAAGGCCCCCTCGTGGAACACCGGGACCTGGTAGATCAGCTTGCGCTGGCCATCCCGCTCGATGGTGTAGGCATTGAGCTCCTGCGAGGCCAGCAGAGCCTCGAACTTGGCCAGCACCTCGCCGGATGGGTGGCAATCGCGCATGTCCTTGCCCAGCAGGGCATAGCCGCCCTGGGCAGCAAAGCCCTTGGCAGCGCGCGCGTTCATATAGGTGGTGATGCCCTTCTCATCGCACATCGAGACGCTGGCCTCGATGCCATCCAAGAAATCGGTTGGCCCCATCATCCCTCCCGGTCCAGGGCCGGGCCCTCAGGCCTTGGCCCCCATCTGCCCCCGGTCCTCGCCGATCTCCGGGGGCTTCTTGTTGGTGAGCATGCAGTAGAGCAGCCAGAGCGCGGCCTGCGCGGCGCGCGCCTGCACGCCCTTGCGGTCGCTGTTCAAGAAGCGGTGCTCCTGATGCCAGACGCCCAGCGGGCCGGCCAGGGCCAGGTGCACCAGGCCCACCGGCTTGTCCCCGCTCCCGCCCTCGGGCCCGGCGATGCCCGTGATGGCCAGGCAATAATCGGCCCCTTCCTTGCGCGCCAGGCCCACGGCCATGGCCAGGCTGCATTCCTTGCTCACCGCGCCCGACTTCTCCAGCACGAAGAGCGGCACGCCCAGCAGGCGGATCTTGGCCGCGTTCTCGTAGGTCACCACCCCAGACTTGAAGTAAGCTGAGGCGCCCGCCACGCTGGTGATGCGGCTGGCCACCAGGCCGCCGGTGCAGCTCTCAGCCAGCGCCAGGCTGGCCTTGGCCTGCTTGAGCAGGCCTCCCACCACAGATTCCAGGGGCTCTCCGGTCTCGCTGAACACCCTACCCTCCAGTCGCTTCAAAATGGCCGCCTTGAGCGGCCGGATCAGCGCGCGGGCCTGGGCCGCGCTCTTTGCGCGCGCGGTGAGCCGCACCTCGGTGTGCGTGCCGTGGGCGTACATGGCCACCGCCGGGTTGCGGCTGGCCTCAAAGAGGTCGCGGATGGCCATGTCAAAGCCGGATTCTCCCAGGCCGTAGCAGAGCAGCCTCTCGGCCACCAGCGTGGCCGGCCCGGGCAGGGCCTTGAGCAGGCGGGGGATGACCTGCTCCTGAAGCAGGGGCGCGAACTCGCTGGGCGGCCCGGGCAGGGCCACGATGACCTTGCCCTGGTGCCTGCCCCGGCAGGGGATCCACAGCCCCGGCGCCGTGCCCTGCGCGTTGGGGATGGGCAGGGCGCCCTGGGGCACCAGGGCCTGGCTCAGGTTGTTGGGGCTCATGGGCCGCTGGGCCCGCGCGAAGCGGGCCTTAAGCGCCTTGAGCGCCGCCGGATGCTGCTTGAGCGGCCGGCCCGAGGCCGCGGCCAAGGCCGTGCGGGTCACGTCATCCACCGTGGGCCCCAAGCCGCCGCAGGTGAAGACAAAGCTGGCGCGGCCGAGCGCCAGCTCCAGGGCCTGCGCTATCCTGGCCTCGTTGTCGCCCACCACCTGCTTGAAGTAGAGCGGCAGGCCCAGCGCTGCCAGCTCGCGGCCGAGCAGGGCGCTGTTGGAATCCACCAGGGTGCCCAGCAGCAGCTCGGTGCCGATGGCGATGGCCTCCGCGCAGGGCTCCTGGCGCGGGCGCATCATCACTTGGTCAGGTTGGCGCCGATCCTCTGCACCATGCCGGTCAGCTCGGCCGGGATGATCCACTTGCTGGATTCGCTGCGGCCGATGCTCTTGAGGGCCTCCAGGTACTGCAGGGCCATGGTCTTGTCGTCGATGCCCTTGGCCTGGTCAAAGACCTGCTTGAGGGCCAGGGCATAGCCCTCGGCCTCCAGGATGCTCTTCTGGCGGGTGGCCTCGGCGGCCAGGATGGCGGCCTGCTTGGCGCCCTCGGCCTTCAAGATCTCGCTCTGCTTCTGGCCCTCGGCCACCGTGATGGCGGCCTGCTTCTGGCCGTCGGCCTCCAGCACCATGGCGCGGCGGGTGCGCTCGGCGGTCATCTGCTTGTTCATGGCCTCCTGCACGTCGCGGGGCGGCACGATCTCGCGGATCTCCACGTTGGTCACCTTGACGCCCCAGCGCTCGGTCACCTCGTCCAGCTTGGTGCGCAGGATGGTGTTGATGCGCTCGCGCTGGGCCAGCACGTCATCCAGGGGGATGTCGCCCACCACCGCGCGCAGGGTGGTCATGGCGATGCCCTGGGCCGCGCCCGAGAAGTCGCGCACCGAGACCACCGTCAGGGTGGCGTCGATCACCTTCCAGTAGAGCAGGAAGTCGATGCCAATGGGCGCGTTGTCCTTGGTGATGCAGGTCTGGTGGGCCACCTCAATGTAGGCCTCGCGCAGGTCCACGGTGACCGCCTGCTGAACGATGGGCAGCACCACCACGATGCCTGGGCCCTTCTGGCCGTCGCAGCGGCCCAGGGTGAAGATGACCAGGCGCTGATACTCTGGCACCACGCGGATGATGCTGCGCAGCACCAGGAAGGCCACGAAAGCCAGGATGGCGAGAAGCACATAGATGCCCATGGAAGTCACCTCAAAATTGGGGATGGAAAAGTTGATCTGGTCCATCGGATTTCCCTTCTGCCCGGGTCAAGGCTGGCGCCTGACCTTGAGCTTGTTGCCCTCCTGCGCCAGCACCACGATGCCCTCGCCCGCGGCCACGGCAGGGCCCTCGGCCACGGCGCTCCATTCCTCGCTGCCCACCAGCACCGTGCCCTCGGGATCCAGGCGGCTGCGGGCCTTGCCGGCCTTGCCCACCAGGGCCTCGCCGTCGTGCATGCGGGGCCGCCGCAAAGCCCTGAGCGCCACCTTGGCCGCCCAGAAGAACAGGCCGCCGGTCAAGAGCAGGGTGGCCAGAACCGCCCACCAGGCCACCCGCACATCCGCCGGGCCATCATACAGGTTGAAGGAGCCCCACAGCAAGCCCGCGATCCCGGCCACGGCCAGCAGGCCATGGCTGTACATGAAGGCCTCGGCCACCACCAGGCCGGCGCCCAGCACCAAGATGCCCAGGCCCAGCCAATCCAGGGGCAGGCTGTGGAAGGCCCAAGCCGCCAGGCCCAGGCAGACGCAGCCCAGCAGGCCCACCGGGCCCGCGCCCGGGTGCACCGCGCCATAGGCCAGGGCATAGAGGCCCACCATCAGAAAGATGTAGGCCAGCGTGGGGTCAGCCAGCAGGGGTGTCATCGCTTCTCCTTCTCCATTTTGGGGAATCCCTGGGCCGCGCCCCAGCCCCAGGGGTCCTTGCCCCAGGCCTCCAAGGCGGCAGCCTGCTCCGGGGCCAGGGCGCCCTTGTCGCGGGCGGCCTCCAGCAGCAGGGGGAATTCGAGCAGGGTGTGGAGCGCGCAGGGCGGCTTGAGGCCGCTGAAGGCCGCGCGGCCCTCGGGAAAGCCGTAGCTGAAGATGGCCAGGCAATGGCCGGCCTTGCCGCCCGCCTCGCGCACCGCCTCCACGGCCCTGGCCGAGCTGCCGCCGGTGCTGATGAGGTCCTCGATGACCGCGCAATGCCGGCCATCCAGGCCGCTGTCGGCGGCCACGCCCTCAATGCGGTTGCGCAGGCCATGGTCCTTGGGCTTGTCCCGCACATAGGCCAGCGGCTTGCCCAGCAGGTCGGCCAGGGTGGCGGCGTGGGGGATGCCGCTGGTGGCCACGCCCACCACCACGTCGCAGGCGATGCCGCGCTCCGCGATCAGCTCGGCGAAGCCCTCGGCCACCAGGCGGCGCGCCCCAGGCCGGCTCAGGAGCAGGCGGTTGTCGTTGTAGACCGGCATCCGGTAGCCGCTGGCCCAGGTGAAGGGGGCTTGCGGGCTGAACTTGAAGGCTCCCAGCTCGAGGGCCAGCTCGGCCAGCGCGCGCGCGCGGCCCATGTCAGCGCCCTCCCTGGAGTGCGGCTTCCATCTCGGCCACCAGGCCCTTGGCGTATTCGGCCGGGTCGGGGGCATTGAGGATGGGCCGCCCCACCACGATGTAGTCCGCGCCGGCGGCCACGGCCTGGGCCGCGGTCAAGGTGCGCTTCTGGTCGCCCATCTCATCGCGCGCCGAGCGGATGCCCGGGGTGACGATGAGGAAGCGGGGGCCGCAGGCCTTGCGCACCAGCGCGATCTCGCGCGGGCTGCAGACCACGCCCTCGGCGCCGGCAGCCTGGGCCATCTTGGCCAGGCGCACCACCTCCTTGGCTGGCGCCAGGCGCAGGCCCACATCCTGCTTGAGGCTCCTGGCATCGTGGCTGGTGAGGATGGTGACGGCCAGCAGCTTGGGCTTGGCCACCCGCATCTTGGCGCTGGAATCCTTGAGGCTCTGGGCCGCGGCGCGGATCATGGCCTTGCCGCCCAGGGCGTGCACGTTCACCAGGTCCACGCCCAGCGAGCAGGCGCTGGCACAGGCCCCGGCCACGGTGTTGGGGATGTCATGGAACTTGAGGTCCAAAAAGATGCGGCCGCCGCGCTTGCGGATGCTCTTCACCAGCTCGCTGCCGTCCTTGGTGAAGAGCTGCAGGCCCACCTTGAACATCCCCACGTGGGTCTTCATCTTGTGCACCCATTCCTCGGCCTTCTCGCGGGTGTCCATGTCCAGGGCCAGGATCAGGCGCTCTTTTGCGGTGGGCATTCGTCCTCCTAAGGGTCAGGTTCAGCGCAGCTTGAAGAGCTCGGTGTCGGCGGACACCTGGAAGAGCCACTGGGTCTCGCGGTCCTCGGCGGGCATGCCGGTCAGCACGCGCAGCAGATGGAAGCCCTGCTTGGAGGGGGCTGCCACCTGCGCCACCAGGCCGCCGGCCTCCGGCCGCAGGTCCAGGGGCTCCCGGTCGATCCAAGCCCGGATGTGCCTTGGCCAGCCGGCCTCGGGGGTGAGGGTGAGCGAGAGCGGCGCGCCGGGCTTCAAGAGCGCGCCGTCGGCCAGGCCGGACAAGCGCAGGCCCGAGGGCCGCAGGGTGATGGCGCGCTCAAAGGCCTTGGGCCCCACATAGCCTATCTGCAGCAGGCGCTTCAGCTGCAGGGGAGGGTCGCCCGCCCGCACCACGCCCTTGGTGGCGGTGAAGGCCAGCTTGTAGCCCGCGGCGCGCACCGCCTGCTCGACCCGCGGGTTCCAGGCGCCATAGGGGTAGGCGTAGGCGACGACCGGGTGCTTGAGGTCGGCTTCCAGCAGGCGCTTGCAATCCACCACCTCGTCCTGCAGCCGCGCCGCGTACTGCTGGGCGGTCTCGCCCGGCAGGCGCTTGGCCAGGTTGCTGTGCCACTGGCTGTGGCAGCCTATCTCAAAGCCCTCGGCCTCCATGGCATGCACCTGGCTCCAATTGATGCGGCCGCGCTTGCCCACCAGCTTGGGGTGCAGAAAGTAGACCGCGCTGAAGCCCCAGTGCTTGAAGATGGGGCCGGCCACGGTCCAGCCGCTGTCAAAGCCGTCATCGATGCTGATGATCACGGGCTTGGCGGTGCGGGTGAAGCCGCCCAGCGCGTCCGCCACCTTGACGCTCTGGTAGCCGTGCTGCTTGAGCCAGCCCAGCATGCGGTCCAGATGGCTGCCCGAGATCTGGTAGTCATCGCCCTTGCGCTCCGGGCCAAAGCGATGGAAGCAGAGCACGGGCAGCAGCGCCTCGGCCGCGGGGCTTGTGGGCTGCGGGCCGGCCAGGGCCGGCAGGGGCAGGGATAGGCAGAGGGCCATCAGGGGCCAGCAGCAGCTTCTCAGGGTCATGGCTTCCTTGAGGTCAGGAGGAGGCGAGCAGGGCCGCGGCGGCATCTGCCACCGCATCAGCGCCCACGCCCAGGATGCAATGCGGGCCCGGCTGAAGGCATTCTTGCTGGCAGGGCGGGGCCGCCGTGGCCGGCTGCAGCACCCGGCAAGGGGCGCCCCAGGGCCCGTAGCGGCTGGGGGCGTAGATGCTGGCCGCGCTGCCGTTCGCGGGATGGCAGAAGGGGGCCACCACCGGCACGCCCGCGGCGGCGGCCATGTGCATGGGGCCGGTGTCGTTGCCCAGGTACAGGGAGCAGAGCTCGAGCACCGCCTGGCTCTGCGGCAGGCTGGCCTGGCCGCAGAGGCTCAAGCAGGCGCCGGGCAGGGCCTGGGCCAGGGCCTGGCCGGCCGCCTGGTCCGCCGCGGAGCCCAGCACCACAAAGGCCAGGCCGCCCCGGGCGGCCAAGCGGCGGGCCGCCTCCGCGTAGCGCTGCAGGGGCCAGAGCTTGCGGGCCTGGCCCGCGCCCGGGGCCAGGGCCAGCACCTTGCGGCCCTGAAAGCGCCCCAGCTGCGCGCGGGCCCACTGGCGGTCCTCTTCCCTGGCCCAGGACCGGAGCCTGGGCTGCCCCGGGCTGAAGCCCAGGGCCCGCGCCAGGCCCAGGCCATGCTCCACCGCGTGCAGGGTTGGCGGCGCCGTCAGCAGGTCGGTGAACAGGGGGTCTGTCAGCTCCTGCAGCCGGGGTGCCGCTGCGCGGGCGCCCGCGGCATAGCCCATGCGCCGGGGCGCGCCGCTCATCCAGGCCATCAGCGCCGAGAGCCCGGCGTCCGCCTCAAAGCGGGGCACCAGGGCCAGGTCAAAGCCGCGCGGGGCCAGCTTGGCGCGGGCAAAGGCCCGCATGCGCAGGCGCAGCTTCAAGAGCCCCAGGGGCGCGGCCGAGGCCGGGTCAAAGGCCAGGGCCTCGTCCACAAAAGGGCAGGCTTGGGCCAGCGCCAGGCAGGCAGGCTTCACCAGCAGGGTGACGCGGGCCAAAGGCAGGGCGCCGCGCAGGGCCTCCAGCAGCGGGCCGGTGAGCACCAGGTCGCCTATCTCGTCCAGCCGCAGCACCAGCACGCGCCCCATGGCCCCCCCGGCCCGCGGCCGCGGGCCGGGCACGCCCGGCAGCCGCGCGAAGCGGGCCGGCGACAAGGGGCCGAAATACAGGCTCTCCACGGGCTTCATGCGGGCTTGACCGCAAAAAAGCTGTAGAGCCGGCCCGGCAGGGGCTGGTCCAGGTGCCGCTTGACCAGGCCGCGGGCCCAGGCGCTCTGGCCCAGCCAGCCGCCCAAGCGGCCCAGCCGCGCGCGCAGGCGCAGGGCGGGATATTCCAGCAGGGCCTGCTGGCTCAAGAAGCCGGGGAAGGCGTTGATCACGCTGTCCCAGGGGCCCAGGCTGGCCTTCAGCTCAAAGCCCGCCTGGCGGATGGCCTGCTGGTAGCCCCTGAGGCTGTGGGCGCCCTCGCCGCCGGCCAGCTGGTGCACCGGGTGGCTGGCGAGGAACTGCGCGAGCTGGCCGGGGCTGTCCACCACATGCTCGCGGCAGGCCAGCAGGCAGCCGCCGGGCTTGAGCACCCGCGCGCATTCCCTGAGGGCCGGGCCCAGGTCAGGGATGTGGTGCAGCACCTGGCGCGCGTAGGCCACATCCACGCTGGCATCGGCCAGCGGGATGCCCTCGCCGGTGCCCGCCAGCGCCTCCACGGCCAGGCCAGACACCAGGGGCTCCAGCGCCCCGCGGCCGACCACGGGGCTCGGGTCCGGCTCCAGGGCCACCACCCGGGCGGCCCCGGCCTTGGCGAAGGCGTAAGACGCGATGCCCGTGCCCGCGCCCAGGTCCAGCACGCAGGCGCCCGGCAGGCGCGGCCCCAGCAGGGCCAGCGCCTCTTTGAACTCGCCAGAGCTGGCGAAGCGCTCGGCCGCGGCCCGCGCATCGCCGTCCAGGTAAGAGTCGCGCAGGCGCTGCTGCCAGGCCGGGTCCTGGCGCAGGCGCAGGATGGCTTCTTCAGTGCTGAGCATGCCTTGCCTGCCCCTCAGATGGCCAAGCCCAGCAGGCGCTTGAGCCGGATGGCCCAGCGGATGCGGGCGGTGGTGTGGAAGAAGACCTCATGGAAGGTGCGCCAATCAGCCTGGCGGTCCGCCGCCATGGCCTGCGGGTGCCGCAGGGGGAAGGGCATGGCCCCGGCCGGCACCTCAAAGGCCTCGCCCTGGCCGCCCATGTGGGTGCCGCCCGGCCCGGCGCCGATGTTGGTGACCAGGTTGACATTGGGCAGGGGGCAGAGCGCGCCCAGGCGCCAGCAGCAGAAGAGCCATTGCAGGTCCCAGGTGTCCACCTTGCCCTCAAAGGCCCTCTGCAAGTCGCGCTCCCACACCGCCTCGGCCACCGGGTCAGCCAGCGCCCTGTGCAGCAGGCCGCTCGCGCGGGCCGCGGGCCAGGCCTGCATGTCCACGTCATAATGCTGCCAGGCCCGGCGCCAAGAGGCCCAGCCCCAGATGTGATGGTAGGCCGAGAAGTAATAGGAGGCGTCCCCGCGCCGGGCCCCGCCCTGGAAGTTGTCGCCGCTGACCATCATCACGCGGGGCTCATCCCGGTAGCGGCTCAAGAGCTCCGCGCAGTAGGGGAAGAAGCTCAAGTCCGGCAGGCAGTCGTCCTCAAGGATGATGGCCTCTTCGCAGCGCGAGAAGACCCAGTTGAGCCCGCTGGCCATGCGGCGCTTGCAGCCCAGGTTCTCCGCGGAATAATCCCGCTCCACCTGGCAGGGCCAGTCCACCGCCCCCGCCACGGCGCGGGCCTGGGCGCAGAGCTCGGCCTCGCCGGCCCGCGATGGGCTGGGGCCGTCCGCCACCACCAGCAGGCGCGCAGGCCGGGCCTGGCGGATGCGGTCAAAGACCCGCCGGGTGGCCTCCGGCCGGCGGAAGATGAAGAGGGCGACGGGGGCCTCAAGCGCCATGCCCGCCCCCCGCATGGAAGAGCTGGCGCTGGATGGGCAGGCCCCGCATCTGCGCCAAGGCGGCCTTGGCCGCAGACTCCGGCCCCTGGGCCATGGGCACGTAGCGGTAGCGCCAAGCCGCCAGGCGCGGGTCGGACTCCTGGTAGAGGATGTCCTGGGCCAGGTTGCCCCAGCGGTCCTCAGGCATGAGGTCCAGGGTCATGCCGGCATGGGCCGAGGGCAGCAGCAGGCTGGAGCCGTGGACCCCCGCCACCAGCAGGCTCTCGGCGTAGAGCCGGCAATGCTCCTGCTCGTCCTTGGGCCCATAGGCGCTGACGCGCCGGTCCTCCACCCAGGCGGGGAAGCGCAGGCTCGCGCCCAGCCCGGCCAGGGTGCAGCAGAGCTCAGGCCGGGCCTGGCGCAAGGCCCCGAAGAAGCGCAGCACCCGCCGGCGCTGGGCGGCCAGGCGCCAAGCCCGCAGGCCCAGGCGCAGGGCCAGGCGGTCCGCCGGGCCCTCCGCGGACCACAGCCGGTCCTCGCGCCAGATGAAGGTGGCCCTGGGCGCGGCGCCCGCGGCGCTGAAGGGGGGCACATGGGTGAAGTCGGTGATGGCAAAGGAGCCCGCGTGAGGGTAGGCCGGGCTCAGCTCCACGGCGGCGAAGCGCGCCAGCTCGGCTTCCAGCTGGCGGCTCAAGCGGGGCGCATAGCCCTGCAGGGCCTTCAAGGGCCCGCCCACGCTCCACACCTCCGCGGCCCAGGCCGGCGCCATCCAGGCCAGGCATTCCGGCACCACCA
>CAYXCT010000046.1:0-12117 GCA_964463435.1 uncultured bacterium
GGCCCGCTTCTTCACCTGGGCCCCCGGCCTGGGCGGCGGCATCGGCCTGGACCTGCTCTTGGACCCGCTCTCAGCGGTGATGATCCTGGTGGTCACGGGCGTGGGCTCGCTCATCCACCTCTACAGCACCGGCTACATGCGCGAAGAGAGCGCCGGGGAATACGCGCGCTACTTCGCCTACCTCAACTTCTTCATCTTCAGCATGCTGCTGCTGGTGCTCTCGGCCAACTTCTTGGTGCTCTTCGCGGGCTGGGAGCTGGTGGGCCTCTCCAGCTACCTGCTGATCGGCTTCTTCCGCTCCAAGACCTCGGCCGCGGACGCGGGCAAGAAGGCCTTCATCGTCAACCGGGTGGGCGACCTGGGCTTTTTGATGGGCCTGCTCGCCATCCTCGCCATCTTCGGCAGCCTCGATTACGGCCGGGTGCTGCCCCAGGCCGCCACGGTGCTGGCGGGCAAGGGCAGCTGGGCCACCCTCATCGCCCTGGCGCTGTTCCTGGGCGCCATGGGCAAGTCGGCCCAGGTGCCGCTGCATGTCTGGCTGCCCGATGCCATGGAGGGCCCCACCCCGGTCTCGGCGCTCATCCACGCCGCCACCATGGTGACCGCGGGCGTGTTCATGGTGGCCCGCTGCCACGCGCTCTTTGAGCTCTCGGCCACGGCCATGGCCGTGGTGGCCTGGGTGGGGGCTGTCACGGCCCTCTTTGCCGCCACCATCGGACTGGTGCAGAACGACATCAAGCGGGTCATGGCCTATTCCACGCTCTCCCAGCTGGGCTACATGATGCTGGGCGTGGGCGTGGGCGCCTACACCGCCGGCTTCTTCCACCTCTTCACGCACGCCTTCTTCAAGGCCCTGCTCTTCCTGGGCTGCGGCAGCGTCATGCACGCCCTGCACGGCGAGCTGGACCTGACGCGCATGGGCGGCCTGCGCGCCAAGATGCCGGTGACCTTCTGGACCTTCCTGGTGGGCGCCCTCTGCCTGGCCGGCTTCCCCCTCACCTCCGGCTTCTTCAGCAAGGACGAGATCCTCTGGGAGGCCCTGGCTTCGCCCCATGGCTCGGCCCTGCTGTGGGCCATCGGCGCCTTCACATCGCTGCTCACGGCGGTGTATGTCTCGCGCCTGGTCTTCAAGGTCTTCTTTGGCGCGCCGCGCGACAGGCACCTCTTTGAGCATGCCCATGAGAGCGGCTGGGCCATGGCCCTGCCCCTGGTGGCGCTGGCCCTGCTGGCCCTGCTGGCTGGCTTGCTGGGCCTTCCGCATGCCTGGAGCAGCCACCAGCCCTTTGCCGAGTGGCTGGCCCCTGTTTTCAGCGACATCCATGCTGCCGAGGCTTCGGCACTGCCCCCCAGCCTGCCCTGGCTGCTGATGGGCCTCTACACCCTGGGCATCCTGGCTGGCGCCGGCTTCTGCTGGTGGCTCTTTGTGGCCGCGCCTGGCCGCAGCGACCGCCTCTACGCGCTCAAGCCCGTGGCCTGGCTGCACCGCGTGCTGTGGAACAAGTACTGGGTGGATGAGGCCTACCAGGCCCTGCTGGTGGACGGCCCGCTGGCCCTCTTCCGCTGGCTCTGGCGCTGGTTCGACCAGGGCGTGCTGGATGGCCTGGTCAACTTCGCCGGCTTCAGCGCCCAGGCTGGCGGGGCGACCCTGCGCCTGCTGCAGACCGGCTATCTCCGATTCTACCTGGCCCTGATGGCCCTGGGCGCCGCCCTGTGGCTGGCCCTGGTCTTCCGCCTGCTCTAAGGCCCACTCATGCCCCTGCTCTCCATCCTCATCTGGAGCCCCCTGGCGCTGGCCGCCCTGCTGGCCGCCCTGCCGCGCAGCCGGCCCGGGCTCTTGCGAGGCGTCGCCCTGCTGGCCACCCTCATCAGCCTGGGCCAGGCCGTGCTGGTGGCCTGCGCCTTCGAGGGGGGCCGCCACGGGCTGCAGCTCGCCGAGGCCGCGGACTGGGTGCCCTCCTGGGGCATCCGCTACTGCCTGGGGGTGGATGGCGTCAGCCTGCTGCTCATCCTGCTCAATGCCTTCCTCTTCCCGGCCGCGGTGCTGGCGTCTTGGAAGTCGGTGCAGGACAACCTCAAGGAGTTCCTGATCCTGCTCTTGGGCCTGGAGAGCGCGGTCTACGGCGTCTTCTTGGCCCAGGATGTCTTCCTCTTCTACCTCTTCTGGGAAGCCAGCCTCATCCCCATGTACTTCTTGGTGGGCGTGTGGGGCGGCGAGCGCCGCGTCTATGCCACCCTCAAGTTCGTGCTCTACACCCTGAGCGGCTCGCTCATCATGCTGGCCGCCATCCTCTGGATGGCCTTCAAGGCCGGGCGGGGGCAGGGGACCGACTTCTCGCTGGCGGCCTGGCAGGGCCTGGCCCTGGCGCCCCAGGAGCAGGCCTGGCTCTATGGCGCCTTCTTCATCGCCTTCGCCATCAAGGTGCCGCTCTTCCCCTTCCACACCTGGCTGCCCGATGCGCACGTGGAGGCGCCGACGGCCGGCTCGGTGCTGCTGGCGGGCGTGCTGCTGAAGATGGGCACCTACGGCCTCTGGCGCTTCAACCAATCGCTGTTCCCGGCCGCGGCGCTGCAGTACCGGCCGCTGCTGGTGGCCCTGGCCCTCATCGGGCTCATCTATGGGGCCTTCATGGTGCTGGTGCAGACCGACTTCAAGAAGATGGTGGCCTATTCCTCGGTGTCGCACATGGGCGCCTGCGTCTTGGGCCTGGCCAGCTACGACCTGCAGGGCCAGAGCGGCGCGGTGCTCACCATGGTCAACCATGGCATCAGCACCGGGGCCCTGTTCCTGGTGGTGGGCATGTTCTATGAGCGCACCCACACCCGCGACCTTTCCAAGTACGGCGGCGCGGCCGCCCGCATGCCGCTGATGGCCTTGCTCTTCACCCCGGTGGCGCTCTCCAGCATGGGCGTGCCGGGCACCAACGGCTTCGCCAACGAGTTCCTGGTGATGGTGGGAGCCTGGCGCATCTCCCCCTGGGTGGCGCTGGTGGCCGCCACCAGCCTGGTGCTGGCCGCGGCCTACATGCTGCGCATGCTGCAGAAGACCCTGCTGGGCCCCTTGGGCGAGGCCATGGGCCATCTGCAGGACCTTGACCTGCGCGAAGCCGCCCTGCTGGCGGCCTTTGTGGCGCTCATCCTGGCCATCGGCATCTGGCCCCAGCCCCTGCTGGACGTGATGGCCCCGGCGCTGAAGGACTCGCTGGCCCATATCCCCCTCTCCTGAGCGGCTCACCTCATGACCACCAGCCTCGGCAACCTGACAAGCTTCTTGCCCGACCTGGCCCTGCTGGCTGGCGCCCTGCTGGCGCTGGGCGTGGACCTCTTTGGGCATGCCCCGCGGCCCTGGGCGCGGCCGGTGGCCGTGGCCAGCCTGGTGGTTGCCATGGCCCTGCTGCTTTTGCAGCCCTGCTCGGGCTTGAGCGACCCCTTCCCGGGCTTCCTCTGCGCTGACCCGCTGGCGATGCTGGCCAAGCTCATGCTGCTGACCCTGGCCCTGCTGGCCTTGGGCATAGGCTGGGAGGCCGCGCCCGGGCTGGGCCTGGACCACCCCGAGTATTACAGCCTGGTCCTCATCGCCACTTTTGGCATGATGTCGCTGGCCGGCTCCACCCACCTGGTCAGCGCCTTCATCAGCCTGGAGGTCTTCTCGCTGGCCATGTACGTGCTGGCTGGCTTCAACCGCCGGGCGCCGGGCAACCGCGAGGCGGCCCTCAAATACTTCCTCACCGGCGCCTTTGCCGCGGCCTTCTTCCTCTTCGGCGCCGCGCTGCTCTTCTTGAGCGCCGGCTCGGCCAGCTTCGCGGCCCTGGCCCAGGCCTGGCACGGCAGCGCCGGCCTGGCCCTGCCGCTCACCTTCTTGGGCGGGCTGGCCCTGGTCAGCCTGGCCTTCTGCTTCAAGATAGGCCTGGTGCCCTTCCATGCCTGGGTGCCGGACACCTACCAGGGCGCGCCCACCCCGGTCTCGGCCTTCCTCTCGGCCGGCGCCAAGGTGGCCGGCTTGGTCCTGCTGCTGCGCCTCATCACCCCCCTGCTTCCCATGCCCGGCGCCGAGGCCGCCTCGCTGGCGCCCGCCTGGCAGCCCATGGCCCTGGCGCTGGCCCTGATGGCCGCGGCCAGCATGACCTTCGCCAATCTGGCGGCCCTGCGCCAGACCGACCTCAAGCGGCTGCTGGCCTATTCCAGCATCGCGCACAGCGGCTACGCCATGCTGGGCCTGGTGGCCGGCACGGCCCAGGGCGCCAGCGGCATGCTGATCTATGTGCTGGTCTATGGCCTCATGAACTTCGCTGCCTTCGGCCTGGTTCTGGCCGTGGAGCGCGGGCTGGGCGGCCGCCCGGCCAGCTTTGACGACCTCAACGGGCTGGGCTTCAAGGCCCCGCTCTTTGGCCTGCTCTTTGCCGTGGCCGCCTTCTCACTGGCCGGCCTGCCGCCCACGGCGGGCTTCACCGCCAAATTCTCCCTGCTCAAGGCGCTGCTGGAATCCGGGCACTTGCCCCTGGTGCTGGTGGCGGTGGCCAACAGCCTGGTGGGCGCGGCCTATTACCTGCGCCTGCTGGTGCACCTCTACATGAAGCCAAGCCCCGCCGGCGGGCCGGCCCTGCAGTTTGGCGGCCTGCCTGCCTTTGTAGTTGTCATCGCCGCATTATCGCTTATACTAGGGGGCCTTTTCCCCCAGGCGTTGACGGACCTCACCACCCTGGCTGGCGGCTTCCTCTTCCGCTGACCCGGTCCGCACGCGGCCACCTTTTGTCCAAGGGCTCCGACCGTGCTCCTTAAGAAAATCGAGATCCAAGGCTTCAAATCCTTCGTTGACCCCACTGAACTCAGCTTTGAACCGGGCATCTCTGCCATCGTGGGCCCCAATGGCTGCGGCAAGAGCAATGTCTCAGATTCCATCCGCTGGGTGCTGGGCGAGCAGAGCGCCAAGGCCCTGCGCGGCTCCAAGATGGAAGACGTCATCTTCAACGGCACCGAGAGCCGCAAGCCCTCCGGCATGGCCGAGGTCTCCCTCACCATCAGCAATGAGGACCACGCCCTGGCGACTGATTTCGCCGAGGTGACGGTCACCCGCCGCAGCTACCGCTCGGGCGAGAGCGAGTACCAGCTCAACCATGCGCCCTGCCGCCTGAAGGACATCCACGCCATCTTCGCGGACACCGGCGTGGGCACTGATGGCTATTCGCTGCTGGAGCAGGGCAAGATGGACCTGATCCTCTCCAGCAAGCCCGCCGACCGCCGCGCCGTCTTTGAGGAGGCCGCCGGCATCACCAAGTACAAGTCGCAGCGCGATGAGGCCCTGCGCAAGCTGGAGAGCACCGAGCAGAACCTGCTGCGCCTCAATGACATCATCAGCGAGGTGCGCCGCCAGATCAATTCGCTGGAGCGCCAGGCGCGCAAGGCAGAGAAGTACAACGCCATGAAGGCCGAGCTGGACGCCCTGGAGAGCCGCCTGCTGCTGGACGACTGGCGCCAGACCGGCCAGCGGCTGGAGCAGCTGGCCCTGGAGATGCAGGCCGCCCGCGACCAGGCCAGCGGCCTGGAGGCCAGCGTGCGCGAGCGCGAGGGCGAGGCGAGCGGGGTGCACCTGCGGCTGGTGCAGGACGAGGAGGCCTTGAGCGCGGCCCAGGGCCGGGTGCACGCGATCGAGACCGAGATGGCCCAGAAGGAAGGGGACATCCAGGTCTTCAAGGCGCGCATCGGCGGGCACCAGGAGATGGCGGCCCGCGCCGAGGCGGAGAGCGCCGAGCAGCTGCAGCGGGCCGAGGCCGCCCTGTCCGGGCGCCAGCAAGCCCAGGCTGAGGCGGAGCGCGTGCAGGGCGAGCTCACCGCATTGGAGAAGGACCTGGCGGCTGATGAGGCCGCGCTGCAGGCCGCCGCCGCCGAGCGGGGGCGCCAAGGCGAGCAGGCGCAGAAGCTGCAGCAGGGGCTCATCGATGCCATCAATCAGCGCGCCCTGCTGCGGGGCGAGAGCGACAGCCTGAAGGGCAAGCTGGTGCTCTTGGACCAGCGCGCGGCCCAGGTGCGCCAGGAGCTGATGGCGGCCCAGGAGAGCCTGCAGAGCGCCATCAACCGCCTGGAGGAGGCCACGCGCCTCTCCGGGGGCAAGCAGGAGGAGCTGAAGAGCATCGAGGGCAGCCTGGGCGGCCTGTACCAGCGCCGGCAGGTGCTGGAGGATGCGGCTTCCCGGCTGGACGAGACCATCAGCACCACCGGCATGACCCTCTCCTCGCTGCGCTCGCGCCTCTCGGTGCTGGAGGAGCTGTCGCGCGCCTTGACCGGCTACGAGGCCGGGCCGCGCGCCCTGCTGCTGGCCCGACAAGAAGGCCAGTTCGGCGGCTTGGACAGCCTGGCGCACCGCGTGCGCACCCGGCCCGAGCTGGAGCAGGCCGTGGAGCTGGCCCTGGGGCACCGCCTGCAGGCGCTCATCGCAGGCAGCGTGGATGAGGCCCGCGGCGCCCTGGCCTGGCTCAAGCAGAAGAACCAGGGCCGCGCCAGCGTGCTGCTGCCGGCCCAGGACGGCGCGCCGGCCCAGGAATTCGCGCCCGAGCTGCTGCAGCGCCCCGGGGTGCTGGGCGTGCTGGCGGATTTCTTGGAGGCTGACCCGCAGCTGCGGCCCGCCACCCGCTGGCTGGCGGGCCACCTGCTGCTGGTGCAAGACTTGGACGCGGCGCTGGCGCTGCGCGAAGCCCTGCCCCTGTGGGCCGAAGCCGTCACCCTCGAGGGCGAGGTGGTCTCTGGCGCCGGCGCCATCACCGGCGGCGCCTCCGACTCTCCCGAGCGCGGGCTCATCGGCCGCGAGCGCGAGATGGACGAGCTGAAGCGCAAGGTCACCGAGCTGCAGGCCCAGGCCGACCAGGCCCGCGCCGACCGCGAGCGCGTGCGCGCCGAGATGACCCGCCTGGTGGAGGACATCCAGCGCGCCAGCTCAGCCATGCAGGGCGTGCAGATCGCCGTGGCCCAGCTGGAGCAGGAGCAGCAGCAGAAGCGCCAGGACCAGGACCGCCTGAACCAGGAATCCGCCGCCAAGCAGCAGGCCATCACCGGCCTGGACCGCGAGACCGCCGAGGCCCGCCTGCGCATGGAGGAGCTGGACCGCCGCCTGCTCGAGATGGACCAGCAGGAGAGCCGCCTCAAGGACGAGTACAACCAGGCCATGGACGTGGTGGACCGCCTGCGCGGCGAGGAGGGCGCCATCGCCGCCCGCCTCTCGCAATGCCGGGTGGCCCAGGCCGGGCTGAAGGAGCGCCATGACGCCCAGGGCGCCGAGCTCAAGCGCCTGGAGGCCGAGGACGCGGCGCTGCGCGCTGCCGCCGCTGCGCTGAAGGCGGAGAAGGCGCGGCATGAGGAGGAGGCCCGCCGGCTGCATGAGGACATCGGCAGCCTTGAGCGCCACATCATCGAGCTGAATGAGCGCAAGCAGGCCGCCCACCAGGATTCGGTCAAGGTGGCCGAGGCCCGCGCCGAGCACCAGCACCAGGCCAGCCTGCTGGAGGAGGAGCTCAAGAGCCTGCGCCAGCAGTTCGGGGGCTTGAGCCAGGCCCTGCATGGCCAGGAGATGCAGCATCAGGAGCTCACGCTCAAGGCGGGTGGGCTGCGCGAGACCCTCACCCACACCTTCCATGTCGACCTGGAGCCCAGCGCCCAAGCTGAGCTGCCGCCGGCGGACCTGCCGGCCGAGCCCCAGGCCCGGGTGGACGAGCTGAAGGCGCGCATCGCCGACTTGGGCGTGGTCAACCCGGCCGCGGCGGAGGAGTACCGCGAACTGGAGCAGCGCCACACCACCCTGGGCGGCCAGATCGACGACCTGCAGAAGGCCAAAGCCGACCTGCACAAGGTCATCACCAAGATCAACCAGACCACCCGCGAGCGCTTCATCCAGACCTTTGAGCAGGTGCAGGCCAATTTCAAGGAGGTCTTCTCCCAGCTCTTCCGGGGCGGCGAGGCCAAGCTCACCCTGCAGGACGAGGGCGACCTGCTGGAGGCCGGCATCGAGATCATCGCCCGCCCTCCGGGCAAGCGGCAGCAGACCGTCTCGCTGCTCTCGGGCGGCGAGCGGGCCCTGACCGCCATCGCCCTGCTCTTCGCGCTCTTCAGGCTCAAGCCCAGCCCCTTCTGCGTGCTGGATGAGATCGACGCCCCGCTGGACGACGCCAACATCTCGCGCTTCGCCAACATGCTGGGGGACTACAAGGGCAAGACCCAGTTCGTGGTCATCACCCACAGCAAGCTCACCATGGAGAAGGCGGATGTGCTCTACGGCATCACCATGGAGGAGTCGGGCGTGTCCAAGGTGATCTCCGCGCGGTTCAAGGATGAAGCCGCCGCCATGGCCTGACCTGGCGGGAGCGAGCCAAGGGCGGCCCCCGCGATGGAGGGCCGCCCTTTTTTGTTGCCGCCCGCTGGCGGGCGGGCAAGGAGACCTATGGGACTCTTCGACAGGTTGAAGCAGGGGCTGGCCCGCACGGCCGGGGCCCTGGGCGATGCCGTGGCGCGGGTGCTGGCCCCGGGCCACAGCCTGGATGCCGCCACCCGCGAGGAGCTGGAAGCCGCCCTGCTGGAGGCCGACTTGGGCGTGGAGGCTGCCGAGGCCCTGCTCGACGGCCTCAAGCGCGCTGACGGCGCGGACCCGCGCGAGGCCCTGGCCCAGGCGGCCCTGCGCTACCTCAGCGCCAACCTGCCGCCCGCGCCGGACCTGCTCTCGCCCCAGCCCCTGGCCGAGCCGGAGGTGACCCTCTTCATAGGGGTCAATGGCGCCGGCAAGACCACCACCTGCGGCAAGCTGGCGGCGCGCTGGGCCGGCCAGGGCTCGCGCGTGCTGCTGGCCGCGGGCGACACCTTCCGCGCCGGGGCGCGCGCCCAGCTGGAAGCCTGGGCCGGCCGGGCCGGGGTTGAGGTCTTCACCGCCGCCGAGGGCGCTGAGCCGGCGGCCCTGGCCTATGACGCCGTGCAGCGCGCGCGCGCGGCCGGGCACCAGCGCCTGCTCATCGACACGGCCGGCCGCCTGCAGACCCGCACCGGGCTGATGGAGGAGCTGAAGAAGGTGCACCGCGTCTGCGGCAAGGCCATGGCCGGCGCCCCCCACCGGGTGGTGCTGGTGCTGGACGGCAGCAACGGGCAGAACATGATCAGCCAGGCGCGCCTGTTCAGCGAGGCGGTGCATGTGGATGGCGTCATCATCACCAAGCTGGACGGCAGCGCCCGGGCTGGCGCTCTGCTGCCCTTGAGCCGGCAGCTGGGCCTGCCGGTGCTCATGCTGGGCGTGGGCGAGGGCCTGGAAGACCTGCAGCCCTTTGTGGCCGCGGACTACTGCCGCGCCCTGGTGGGGGCCTCATGAACCGGGCCTGGCAGCAGCGCCCCCTGGACCTGCCCCAAGCCATGGCCCTGGCCGAGGAGCTGCGGCAGCCGCTGTGGCTGGCCAGCCTGCTCGTCCAGCGCGGCCTCGCGGACCCGGCAGCCGCCCGCTCCTTTTTGGACCCGCGCCTGTCGGATGGCCACAGCCCCTGGCTGCTGGAGGGCATGGACAAGGCGGTGGAGCGCCTGCTCAGGGCCCAGCGCGACCGCGAGCGCGTGGCCGTGTGGGGCGACTACGACGTGGACGGGGTGACCAGCGCCACCCTGCTGCTGCTGCTCTTCCGCTCCCTGGGCATCCAGGCCGATTACCACATCCCTGACCGCATCGAGGACGGCTATGGCCTGAACCGCCGCGGCCTGGAGCAGCTCTTGGGCCAGGGCTGCCGCCTGGTGGTGAGCGTGGACTGCGGGGTGAGCGCCTGCGCCGAGGCCCTGGCCGCGCGGGCCATGGGCCTGGACCTCATCATCACCGACCATCATGAGCCGGGCCCAGAGCTGCCCCAGGCCCTGGCCCTGCTCAACCCCAAGACCGCGCCGCGCTATCCCTACGCCATGCTGGGCGGGGTGGGCGTGGCCTACAAGCTGGCGCTGGCCCTGCTGGAGCGCGCGGGGCAGGGGGGCAGCGAAGCCCTGCAGGACCGCATGCTCGAGCTGGTGGCCCTGGGCACCGTGGCGGATGTGGCGCCCCTGGATGGCGAGAACCGCGCCCTGGTGCGCGAGGGCATCCGCCGCCTGCGCGCCACGCGCTTCCCCGGGCTGGCGGCCCTGGCCGAGGTGGCGGGCATCGACATCCGCCGGCTGGACGCATCGGGCATCGGCTTCGGCCTGGCCCCCCGCCTGAACGCCGGCGGCCGCATCGGCGACCCGCGGCTGGGCGTGGAGCTGCTGCTCTGCCAGGAGCGCGGCAAGGCCCTGGAGCTGGCCCGCGGGCTAGACGCCGAGAACCAGCGCCGGCGCAGCGTGGAGAAGGCCGTGCTGGACCAGGCCCGGCCCATGGCCCAGGCCAGGGTGGATGCCGGGGCGCGCGCCATCTTGATCGGCTCGCCCGACTGGCATCCCGGCGTGGTGGGCTTGGCAGCCTCGCGCCTGGCCGAGGCCTTCAACCGGCCGGTGGGCGTCTTCAGCCTGCAGCCGGGCCAGGCCAAGGGCAGCCTGCGCTGCCGGCCGCCCTTCCGCCTTCCCGATGCCCTGGAGGCTTGCAGCCGGCACCTGTTGCGCTTTGGCGGGCATGCCGTGGCCGCGGGCGCCACCGTGGCCGATGGCGCCTTTGAGGCCTTCCGCGCCGACTTCGAGGCCTATGCCCTGCGCGCCTTGAGCGAGGCGGACCTGGTGCCCAGCCTGCGGGTGGACCTGGACCTGGAGCTGGGCCAGGTGGGCGAGGAGCTGATGAAGGGGCTCTCCCTGCTGTCGCCCTTTGGCATGGGCAACCCCAAGCCGGTCTTCGTGGCCCGCGCTGCCCGCCTGCTGCCAGGGGCCAAGGGCGTGGGCGGCCAGGGCGAGCACCTGAAAGCCACGGCCCGGCAGGGCGTGCGCAACCTGCCCTGCATCGGCTTCGGGCAGGGCGCGGACCTGGCCCGGCTGGACCTGAGCCGGCCCCTGGACCTGGCCTTTCAGCCCTCGTGGAACGAGTTCATGGGCCGCAAGGAGCTGCAGCTGGAGCTCAAGGACATAAGGCAGGAGGCCTGATGCGCATCACCACCGGCATGGCCAAGGGCCGCCAGGTGCCGCTGCCCAAGGGCGCCACGGTGCGGCCGACCAGCGACAGGGTGAAGCAAGCCCTCTTCAACATGCTGGGCCCTGGCGCCTTGCATGGCTGGCGGGCCCTGGACCTCTTCTGCGGCAGCGGCAACCTGGGCTTGGAGGCGCTCTCGCGGGGCGCGGACATGGCCGCTTTCTGCGACCATGACCGGCGCTGCGTGGAGCAGGCGCGCGGCCTGGCGCAGGCATTCGGCCTGGATAGCCAGGGCCGCTGCCTCTATCTCCCCCTGGACGGCCTGGCCAGCCTGGAGCGCCTGCGCCGCGAGGGCCGCCGATTCCACCTGGCCCTGCTGGACCCGCCCTATCAGTCTGAGACAGGTCCGCGCTGCCTGGCCTGGCCGCATTGGGCCAGCCTGCTCGAGCCGGATGCCTGGCTCTTCTATGAGCATGAGACGGGAAAGGCTTTGGGGCTGCCCGCGGGCTTGGCGCTGGCCCGCCAGGCCAGCTATGGCAGCACCAGCCTGGCCGTGTACCGCAGCCCTTCGGAGGAGGCAGCCTTATGATCATCGAGATGCAGAGCAAGCCGCCGCGCCAGGGCCTGGCCGGCTGGGTGACGCGCTGGCTGGTCAATGCCCTGGGGCTGATCCTGGTCTCAAGGGTGGTGAAGGGCATCCGCTTCGAGGGCCAGGATGCCGCCCTGCTCTGGAATGTGCTGGCGGCCTCGGCCATCCTGGGCCTGGTCAATGCCGGCATCAAGCCCCTGCTGCTGCTGCTCACCCTGCCCATCAACCTCTTGTCGCTGGGGCTCTTCACCCTGGTGATCAACGGCGGCATGCTCTGGCTGGCCAGCCTGGCGGTCAGCGGATTCAAGGTGGACGGCTTCTGGCCCGCGGTGTGGGGCGCGCTCTTGCTCTCGCTGATCAGCATGCTCATCAGCGCCCTGCTCTTCGCTGGCGGCCTGGCCCTGCGCGTGCGGCGCGGCGGGGGCAGGCTGTGAGCAGCGCCACCCCCATGATGGAGCAATATGAGGGCTTGAAGCGCCAGCATCCCGACTGCCTGCTCTTCTTC
>CAYXCT010000047.1:0-2851 GCA_964463435.1 uncultured bacterium
AGGCCTGGCGCGGCCAGGGCCTCACGCCGCCGGTGGTGGCCGTCAACCTCTCGGCCCGCCAGTTCCGCGGCAGCGCGGTGGCCCAGTCGGTGGCCCAGGCGCTGGCCGCCGAGGGCCTGGAGCCGGGGGCCATGGAGATGGAGGTGACCGAGAGCGTCGCCATGCAGGACGTGCGCCACAGCCTGCAGGTGCTGAAGGACCTCAAGTCCCAGGGCCTGCGCGTGGCGCTGGACGACTTCGGCACCGGCTACTCCTCGCTGGCCTATTTGAAGCAGTTCCCCATCGACACCCTCAAGGTGGACCGCAGCTTCGTGCAGGACCTGCCGGGCGACCCCTCGGATGCCGCCATCGTGCGCACCATCGTGGTGCTGGCCGGCAGCCTGGGCCTCAGGGTGGTGGCCGAGGGCGTGGAGAACAAGGAGCAGCTGCGCTTCCTCAAGGGCCTGGGCTGCGACCGCTTCCAGGGCTACCTCTTCAGCCGCGCGGTGCCGGCCGCGGCCATCGCCGAGATGCTGCGCAAGGGCAAGCGGCAGGCGCTGTGAGGGCCTAGAGCTGGCTTCAAGTATCTGCGGTAATGGAAAGCATCATACCCCAGGTCTTTTTGTTTTCATATTGAAGGTGATTGAGACTGGGGTTTGGGGTTGCTATCACATTTTTTTAGAATATAATATAATTATGATAGCAATCTCCTTTTCTTGGGACTCGGCTAAGGCTTCGGCCAACAAGGCCAAGCATGGCGTGGCGTTTGAGGAGGCACAGTCGGTCTTTTATGATGAGGCCGCCCTGCTCATCCCCGACCCCGCCCATTCCCGTCTAGAGGACCGTTTCATCCTGATGGGGCTGAGCTTCAAGCTCCGCTTGCTGTTGGTCTGCCATTGCTACCGGCAGCAGGATGGGGTTATTCACATCATCTCTGCCCGCAAGGCCACCAAGAGCGAAGCGCGGCAATATCCACGGTGAGGGAGCCATGAGAAAGCAATACGACTTCAGCCAAGCTAAGCCCAACCCCTATGCCAAGGCCCTCAAGAAGCAGGTCACCCTGCGCTTGGACCTGGACACCATCCGATACTTCAAGGGCCTGGCGGTCGAGATGGGCTTGCCCTATCAGCTGATAGTGAATCTATATCTGCGCGATTGCGTGCAGGAGAACAGGAAGCCCTTGCTGAAGTGGGTGGCCTAAATAACGGCCGGGCCCGTGTAAGCTAGGCCTTGGCGCCCGAGCGCTGCAGGGCCAGCCGCTTCAGCTCGCGCAGGTCGGTCTTGCCCGTGCCCAGCGTGGGGATGGCCTCCACCAGGTGGAAGTGCTCGCGCTTGGGGATCCAGAGCTTGGGCAGGCTGGAGGCGACAAGCGCGGCGGCCAGCTCCTGCGGCGCGCGCGCGGGGTTGGTGTAGAGCACCACCAGGTGCTCGCCCTTGGACTCGTCCGGGGCCCCGGCCACGCCGAAGCCCTCCTCGGGGAATGCGGCCTGCAGCACCTCCTCCACCTTCAGGTGCGGCACCATCTCGCCGCCGATCTTGCTGAAGCGGAAGAGCCTGTCGGTCAGGTGCAAAAAGCCGTAGTCGTCCAGGTGGCCTATGTCGCCGGTCATGTACCAGCCATCCCTCGACACCTCGCGGGTCTTCTCCGGCTGCTGCAGGTAGCCCATCATCAGGGTGGGGCCCTTCACCTCCACCATGCCCTCATTGCCGGAGGGGAGCTCCTGCCCGCTCTCCGGGTCCACCACCCGCACCACCAGCCCCGGCAGGGGATGCCCCACCGAGCCCAGGCGCAGGCCCACCTGGCGGCCCTGCGGGGTGGCCACATCGGGCACGTTCACCGCCACCACCGGCGAGAGCTCGGTGCAGCCGTAGCCCTCGTAGAGGGGCTGGCCGAACCTCTCCAGGAATGCGCTGGCCGTGGCCTGGCGCAGCTTCTCGGCCCCGGCCACCGCGAAGCGCAGGCTCTGGAAGTCGGCGGGGTCGCACTTGCGCAGGTAGTGGCCATAGAAGGTGGGCGTGCTGACCATGATGGTGATTCGCTCTTGGCGCATCAGGTCGCCGATGGGCTTGGCATCGGTGGGGCTGGGGTGGTAGGCCACCCCGAAGCCGGAGACGGCCGGGAACCACAGCGTGACCGTGGTGCCGAAGGAATGGAAGAAGGGCAGGATGCCCAGGATGCGGTCCTGGGGCGTGATGCCGATGACCTGCTCCATGGCGCGGATGTTGGCCAGGATGTTGCGGTGGGAGAGCATGACGCCCTTGGGCACCCCGGTGGAGCCGCTGCTGAAGATGATGGTGGCCAGGCCCTCGGGGCTCTGGCGCTCCGGGCAGTAGAGCCGCTTGAGCAGGGCCGCGGGCAGCAGCAGGGCCGCCGCGGCGCCCAGCAGCAGGCCGGGCTTGCCCACCGCGGCCATGGCCTCCTCCAAATAGGCATAGCCCTCCTCCTGGGGCAGGCCCATCTTTTCCAGCACCTGGGGCGAGGTGAGCACGGTCTGGATGCCGCATTGGGAGATGGCCGAGCGCATGGCATCCTGGCCGGCCGTGAAGTTGAGGTTGATGGGCACCTTGCCGGCCAGGGCGATGGCCAGGTTGGCCAGGGCCCCGGGGATGGTGGCCGGCATCAGCACGCCCACCATGCCCTGCCCGGCGCAGCGCCGGCGCACCCAGCGCGACAGGGCCAGGCTGGCGCCCAGGGTCTGGTAGAAGCGCAGGCGCCGGCCGCTGGAGTCGGACATGTGCAGGCGCCAGGGGCAGCGCCGGGCCTGGCGCAGGAACTGCCAGGCCAGCAGGTCGCCCTCCCCGATGCGCTGCTCCGCGGCCTGGGCCGCCAGCTCAAGCACCGCGCGCCGGGCCTGGGCCGTGCCCACCGGGG
>CAYXCT010000047.1:2861-12097 GCA_964463435.1 uncultured bacterium
GCGCGGATGGGCCGCCGCAGGGGCCAGCGCAGCAGCGGGGGCTTGCGGCCGGGAGGGCCGAAGAAGGTGCCTTCCATGCCCTCCACGCACACCGGGATGACCGGCACGCCGGGCAGGCCCTGCAGGATGCTCTCCAGCGCGCCGGAGAAGGGCAGCAGGTAGCCGGTGCGGCTGATGGTGCCCTCGGCGAAGAGGCAGACCGCGTGGCCAGCCTCAAGCTCGGCGCGGATGCGCGCGATGCCCGCTTGGCGGGCATGCGGGCTCTCGTCCTGGATGGGGATGGCCTTCATCAGGCGGTAGAGCCAGCCCAGGCGCTGGGCCTCGGCCTCATGGCGGGCGATGGTGAAGCGGATGAAGCGCTGGGTGGCGGCCCCCACCAGCAGGCCATCCAGGCTGCTGATGTGGTTGCAGACCATCAGCACCGGGCCGCGGAAGGGCACGCCGCGCTGGCCGCGCACCTGGGTATGGTAGAGGGTGTGGGTGAGCCACCACAGGCAGGCCCGCACCGCCATGGCCGGCACGCGCAACAGCAGGTAGAGGGTGCCCAGCAAAGTGGAGAAGCCGGCCAAAGCCAGGATCAGGGCCGGGTCGAGCCCCAGGCGCAGGAGCAGCAGCAGCAGCAGGCCCGCCAGGATCACGGCGCCGGCATCCAGCCAGCCGGCCGCGGCGGCCAGGCGGCCCTGCATCAGGCGCGGGCTGCGCTGCAGGCGCAGGGCCTTGAGCGGGGCCAGGAAGAGCCCGCCGCCGAAGCCGCACAGCACCAGCAGCAGGTAGGCCGCGGGCAGGCCCTGGGCCAGGGGCAGCAGCAGCGCGGCCAAGCCCGAGAGGGCCCCGCCCAGCGGCACCAGGCCTATCTCCACCTTGTCGCCGGAGAGCTGGCCGGCGGCCAGGCTGCCCAGGCCGCTGCCGGCGAAGAGCAGGGCCAGCGCCAGCGCGGTGCGCAGGTCGCCCAGGCCCATGGCCTGGCGGGCCCACAGCAGGGCCGCCATCTGTAGCAGGCCCCCGGCCAGGTGGAACCAGGCCGGGCCCAGGCTGGCCACCCGCAAGGTGCGGTCCGCCCACAAGAAGCCCAGGCCGCGGCGCAGGCCGGAGAGCGGGTGCAGCGGGAAGCGCAGGCCCTGATTGCCGGGCTGCTCGCGCGGCAGGCCCAGGCAGAGCGCCAGCGCCGCCGCCGAGCAGGGCAGCAGCACCGGCAGCAGCCACAGCGGGCCGGGCCCGTGCAGCTTGGTGATGAGGCCGGAAAGCGCCACGCCCAGCACCAGGGCCGCGAAGGAGGCGGACTCCAGGCGCGCGCCGCCGCGGGCCAGTTCGCTCTCGGGCAGCAGCTCGGCCAGCAGGCCCTGCTGGGCGGTGTGGAAGAAGAGGTCGGCCATGCCCGCCAGCAGCAGCAGCGCTAGCAGCACGGGCAGGGGATGGCTCCCCACCAGCGCCAGGCCCGAGGCCAGGGCCAGGGCTTCCAGGCCGCGCGCGCACAAAAGCACCCGGCGCTTGGGGAAGCGGTCAGCGGCCCAGCCGGCCCAGGCGCCAAGCCCCACCTGGGGCAGCAGGCTGGCGGCGAACACCAGCACCAGGGCCAGCGCCGGGCTCAAGCCCTGCCCGGCCGGCAGGGCCAGGGCCATCAGGCACAGGGTGGTGGCCAAGAGCCCGCGGTTGAAGGATGCCAGGCTGCGGGCGCCGAGCAGGCATTGAAAGGCAGGGGAGGCCGATTCTTCCGGCATGGAGACCTCAGGGGAGATGGACTGGGCCATGTTATCGGAAACCTTTGAGCCGGGCCAGCCTTAAGATTCCCGAGGGCGCTTGCACTGGCCCCTAAAAATGTGCATCATGTCCCTTTCCCTTGGGCACAGCTTTGAGGAGCCGGCATGCCTGAGAACGGACCCGCGGGCCAGCCTACGGGCAGGGCCCGCATCCTGGTGATGGATGACGAGGAGCTGATCCGCACGCTGGCCGCGCGCATGCTGGCCTTGCAGGGCTATGACTGCGCCCTGGCCAGCGAGGGCTGCCAGGCCGTGGAGGCCTATGGCCAGGCCCTGGCCCAGGGCCGGCCCTTCCAGGCCGTCATCCTCGACTTGAATGTCCGCCAGGGCATGGGCGGATTGGAGGCCCTCAAGGCCCTCAAGGCCCTAGACCCCGGCGTCAAAGCCATCCTCTTCAGCGGCGAGGGCCTGCCCGACGGCCCGGCCGCGGAGCTGGGCTTCGCGGCCGCCATCAACAAGCCCTTTGACCGCGCCGACCTGCTGCGCACGGTCGCCCAGGCGCTCAGCCAAGCCTGAGCCCTGCCCATCCCTTCTCGCGAGGCCCTGCCCCATGGACCAGACCTTCCATTCCTTCCCCAAGTGCTTTGTCTTTGGCGCCGCCACCTCGGCCTACCAGATCGAGGGAGGCCGTTCAGACGATGGAAAGGGCCCCTCCATCTGGGATGCCTTCTGCGACCAGCCGGGCCGCATCCAGGCCGGCGACACGGGCGACGTGGCCTGCGACCATTACCACCGCTGGCAGGAGGATGTGGCGCTGATGGCGGGGCTGGGGCTCAAGGGCTACCGCTTCTCCATCTCCTGGCCGCGGGTGATGCCCGCGGGCCGCGGCACGGTGAATGCCGCCGGCCTGGGCTTCTATGACCGCCTGGTGGACGCTTTGCTGGCCAAGGGCATAGAGCCCAACCTGACCCTCTACCATTGGGACCTGCCCCAGGCCCTGGAGATGGAGGGCGGCTGGCGCAACCGGGACGTGGCTTCGTGGTTCGCCGACTACGCCGCGGTGGTGGCGCGCCGGCTGGGGGACAGGGTGCGGCTGTGGGCCACCCACAATGAGCCCTGGTGCACGGCCTTCTTCGCCCACAGCCACGGCATCTTCGCCCCCGGGCTCAAGCTGCCGCCCCGCCAGGTGAACCAGGTGATCCATCACATCCTGCTCTCGCACGGCAGGGCAGTCAGCGCCCTGCGCGCCAGCGCGCCCAAGCCGGTGCAGGCGGGCATCGTGTGGAACCTGGCGCCCGTGGTGCCGCATGGCTCCGGCGACGTGGCTGCCGCGCGCCGGGCCTGGGAGTTCGACAACGCCTGGTGGCTGGACCCGGTCTACCAGGGCCGCTACCCTGAGCTGGGCTGGGCCCAGCGGGGCGCGGACGTGCCCGAGGTCCAGCCAGGCGACCTGGAGCTGATCAGCCAGCCCCTGGACTGGGTGGGCCAGAACTACTACTTCCCCATCCGCTACGCGGAGGACCCATCCGCTGGCCCGGCCCGGGCGCGCAAGATGGAGGCCCCGGCCTCGGCGCCCAAGAACGACTGGGGCTGGGAGGTGGCGCCCGAGGGGCTGACCACGCTGCTCAATGAGTTCGCCCGGCGCTATGGCAGCATGCCCACCTACATCAGCGAGAACGGCTATTGCCGCTTTGAGGAGGCCCCGGGCGCGGACGGCCGGGTGCGCGACGCGGCGCGGCAGGATTACCTGCGCCGGCACCTGCTGGCCTGCCGGGCCGCCCTGGATTCAGGGGCTGACCTGCGCGGCTACTATGCCTGGTCGCTCTTGGACAACTTCGAATGGTCCACGGGCTACAAGCCGCAGTTCGGCCTGGTGCATGTGGACCGCGGCACCCTGGCCCGCACGCCCAAGGACAGCGCCCTGTGGTACCGCGATGCCATCGCGGCGGGCGGCTTCGAGGCGCCGGCTGAGCGCTTCGCCGACCTGCTCGAGCCCCGCCCGTGAGCGTGTGGCCCGTCAGCCCTGAGACCGCCCAGCGCCTGGAGGAGAGGCTCAAGGCCCTGGGCGTGCGCGACGCGGACCTGGAGGAGAGCTTCATCCGCTCCAGCGGCCCGGGCGGCCAGAACGTCAACAAGGTGAGCACCTGCGTGGTGCTCAAGCATGGGCCCAGCGGCCTGGTGGTGCGCTGCCAGAAGGAGCGCAGCCAGGGCCTCAACCGCTTCTGGGCGCGCCGCTTGCTGGCCGACAAGCTGGAGGAGCGCATCTTGGGCAAGGCCTCGGCCGCCGTGAGCGAGGCGGAGAAGCTGCGCCGCCAGAAGCGCCGCCGCAGCCGCCGGTCCAAGCAGCGCATGCTGGAGGGCAAGCGCCAGCGGGGCGAGGTCAAGGCAGGCCGCCGCGCCGTGGCCCCATGAGAGGAGACCTGTGAAGCGCCATCGCCCCATCCTGCACGCACGCTTTTGCCTGCCCGCCGCCCTGGCCGAGAACGCCGGGCCGGCGCTGGCCGACCTGCTGCCCGACGGGCTCCTGACATCGCCGCTGGGCTCCCGCAGCCGCAGCTGGCGCCCCGGGCAGGCCACCGAAGGGGGCCTGCTGTGCGTGGAGGGCTGGCTCAAGCGCAAGGGCGACCTGCCCGCGCTCAAGGCCCGGGTGGCCCTGCTGGGCGGCAAGGGCTTTGAGGCCGAGCTGGAGGCGCCGCGCGACTGGCTCACCGAGAGTAAAGCCTCCTTCCCGGTGCAGAAGCTGGGCCGCTTTCATGTGGTGCCGGCCTGGCGCAAGCCCGTGCTGCCCAAGGGCGCGCTGGCCATCCGCCTGCTGCAGGGCCAGGCCTTCGGCACCGGTCTGCACGCCAGCACACGGCTGATGCTGGCCGCGCTCAGCCGCGACAAGGGGCTCAAGGGCCTGCGCTTGCTCGAGATCGGCGCCGGCTCGGGCATCCTCTGCTTCGCGGCCCTGCACTTGGGCGCGGCCCATTGCGACGCGGTGGAGCTGGAGGCCGGGGCCTGCCGCGAGCTCAAGGCCAACCGCGCTGAGAACGGCGTGCGGCCCCAGGCCCTGCGCGCGCTCCAGGGCGCCTTCCCCCGCGTGGCCGGCCTGGGCCGCGGCCGCTACCCGCGGGTGCTGGCCAACCTGACCAGCCCGGTGCTGCTCAAGGTGATGCCGGCGCTGGCCCGGCGCCTGGCCTTGGGCGGCCGCCTGCTCATGTCCGGCATCCACACCCCGGCCGAGGCCCTGGCCGTGGGCCGGGCCGCCCGCGCGCAGGGCCTGGCGCTGCTGGAAGAGCGGCGGCGCGGGCTCTGGTTCCAGCTCACGGCGGGGCTCCATTGATGACCAGGGCCTGGCAGCCTTGGCTGGCCTTGATCCTGCTGCTGATGCCGCAGGCGGGCTTGCGCGCGGCCAGCGTCTACGCGCAGGAGCCCCAGATGGAGGCCTGCCGGGCCTGGAACCAGTGGGAGCATGAGGTGCGCGAGGGCAAGGCCGAGCCCCATGCCGCGCGCGCCGCCTTCCGCCAGCTGTGGCCGCTCGTGCGGCTCAACCAGGTGCCGCCCCCCGCGGCCGGGCGCTGGCAGTGGGTCTTCCCCCTGCCGGGCTATGGCTTCAAGGACGTGGCCAAGAAGAGCTACCGCGGCAAGGGCTACAGCTATTACGACGGGCCCCACCGGCTGGGGCACCCCGGGCTGGACATCTTTGTGCATGACAAGGACCATGACTGCCTGGATGACCGCAACCACAAGCCCATCCCGGTGGTGGCGGCCATGGACGGCCTGGTGGTGGCCACCCAGCCGCAATGGAGCCCGCAGGACGGCAACCCCGAGGGGGTCTATGTCTGCATCCTGGACCAGGAGGATGGCCGCTTCTTCGTCTATGCCCGCCTGGGCCGGCTGAAGGTTGCGCTGGGCCAGCAGGTGGCCAAGGGCCAGGTCATCGGCTGGGTGGGCCGCACGGGCGCGGACGTGAACCATGGGCCCATGCGCACCCACCTGCACTTTCAGGTGCATGACTTCGCCGATGGCCGCTTCTACACCCTGAACCCCCTGCAGGGTCTGCGCGTCTCGAAGAGCTTGGCCTGGCCCCTGCCAGAGCCGGATTACAGCAAGCCCTGCAAGGGCCTGCCCCGGCCCCTGACCCGGGCGGCGCATTGAGGCGGGGGGCCCTGCTGTTGCTGCTGATCTCTGCCGGCGCCCAGGCCTGGGCCAAGCCCGTGGCGCCCCTGGGCCTGGCCCAGGGCGCTTTGCTGTGGCAGGCCACCGAGCGCCAGGTGCGCGATAGCCGCATCCCGCGCGCCCTGGCCCGCAGCCGCTTCAAGGCCGCCTTTCAGGCCATCGCCCAGGCCGCGGACTGGCCCGCCCAGGGCCCGCGCTGGGTCTTCCCCCTGCCGGGCTACGATGCCCGCGACTTTGACCCGGCCAGCTACCAGCCCCAGGGCTTCGACTACTACCGCGGCACGCGAGGCGGCGCCCCGCACCCGGCCGTGGACATCTTCATCTTCGACCATGGCCAGCGCTGCCGCGATGACCGCGATGGCGGGGCCGTGCCGGTGGTGGCGGCCTTTGGCGGGGTGGTGGTGTCGGTGCAGGGCGCCTGGCGGCCGGGCGACCGCTGGCGCGGCGGCTGCTATGTCTATGTGCTGGACCCGGCCGCGGGCCAGCTGGCCTACTACGCCCACTTGAGCGAGACCTGGGTCGAGCCCGGGGACAGGCTGGCCGCGGGCGCCTGCCTGGGCACCGTGGGCCGCAGCGGCAAGAATGCGTTTTTGGCCCGCAGCGCCACCCATCTCCATATCATGTGGATGTCCTATCATTCTGGCTCTTTCGCAGTGCTCGACCCGGTCGAGCCCCTGCGCAAGGCCAGCCTGCTCCCCCGGCGCCGGCAGCCTCTGCCGCCCCCGCCGGGCTTGGAGCACTGAAAGCGGGGCCCATGTCCTTCTTACCGCATCCCCTTGATTTCTACCTCTTCACCGCCGGCACCCTCTGGGTGCTGGCCGCGGTGCTGCTCGGCACGCTGGCCCCGGAGGGCAGGGAGGGCCGCCGCTGCTGGCGCATCATCAGCCTGGGGATGGCGGGCGTGGGCCTGGCCTGCTTCTTGGCGCTGCCGCCCCTGGCGCTGCCCGACACCCTGGAGCTGCCGCAGGCCGGCCTGGCCTTGGCTGGCATCGGCTTGGTGGTGATGCTGGAGGGCTCGCGCCGCGCGGCCTTGGGCGCCGGCTGCCGGCTGCCGGGCTCTTGGGCGGTGCTGCTGCTGCTGGCCGCCACCCTGGCCATGGGGCTCAAGGGCTGGGCCGGGCTGCGCTTTGGCGCCGCGGGGCTGGCCTTGGCCGCCAGCGCCCTGCTGGTGCTGGCGCTCTCCGCCTCGCTCAAGCGCTGGAAGCCCGCCGCGGGCTGGGCCCTGGGCATGGGGCTGAGCACGGCCGCGCTGGCGCTGGCGGCTGGCACGCCCCAGGAATTCCCGGACCATGGCATCCTGCTGGCGCACATCTTCTGCCTGGGGGGCTTTTGCTGGCGCCTCTGGGACCGGCGCTGCCAGCGCTCCCAGCCCTCGGCCGCTGCCCTGCCCGGCCGGCTGGCCGCCCCCTTGAGCTTTGTGCTGGCCCTGCTCTTGGGCTGGGCCCTCACCCAGGCTTGCGGTGAGTTCGCGCGGCGCCTGCAGGCCGACCGCTACCAGGCCCGCCTGGAGCAGGTGCACCGCCTGATGCTGGACCACAC
Source organism: uncultured bacterium (assembly GCA_964463435.1). GTDB lineage: Bacteria > Oederibacteriota > JAJYGY01 > JAJYGY01 > JAJYGY01 > CAYXCT01. Next base: position 10,259 of record CAYXCT010000047.1, read on the forward strand.
CGCCCTGGCTGACCGCCTGGCCACCGAGCTGGCCAGCTCCCTGCCAGGCTTGCGCGGCCCCCAGGTGGACCAGGCGCTGGACCGCGCCGCGCGGGTGCTGCCCAAGTCGGTGGCCTATGTGCTGGACCCGCAGGGCCGGGCCAGCGCCTCCAGCAACCGCGCGGCTGCCGACAGCTTCCTGGGCCAGGATTACGGCTTGCGGCCTTACTTCATCGAGGCCTTGGCTGGCTGGCATGGCCGCCAGGCGGCGCTGGGCCTCACCTCGCGCCGCACGGGCTATTACAGCAGCGCGCCCCTGCTCCTGCGCGGGAGGCTGGCGGGCGTGGTGGTGGTCAAGATGGCCCTGGAGCCCGAGCTGGCCCTGGAGCCGGGCGAGAAGGGCTTCATCCTGGACCGCCAGGGCGCCGTGCTGCTGGCCCACTCCCCTGGTGGCGGGCCGGCCTCGGCCGGCGCGGCCGGCAGCGCGGACTTGGCGCCCTACTCGGTGGAGCTGGGCGTGGAGGGCCTGCGCCTGGTGGTGCTGGCTCCCCAGGCCCCCATCTATGTGGCCCGCCTGGCCGGCATGGGCCTGACCGCGCTGCTGCTGCTGCTGGTGATGGTGTGGGCCCTGGTGCTGCTGCGCCAAGCGGAGATGATGCTGGCCCTCAAGGCCGGCGAGAACCGCTACAAGGCGGTGGTGGAGGGCATCCAGGAGCTGGTCTACGCCTATGACGCGCGCGGCATCATGACCTACGTGGGCCCCTCGGTGGCCCGCTACGGCTATGAGCCCAGGCAGGTGGTGGGCCGGCCCATGCTGGACCTGGTGCATCCCGAGGACCGCGCCTATGTCACCGCCGCCCTGGGCCTGGCCCTGGGCCAGGGCGTCAACCGCCGCGAGCTGGGCTTGCCGGCGCTGCAGTTCCGCATCCTCCGCGCCGACGGCACGGCGGTGTGGTTCGAGAGCGCCGGCGGCATCCAGCGCGGGCCGCAGGGTCAGGTGCTGGGCATCGCCGGCTTGCTGCGCGACATCACCGAGCGCAAGGCCGTGGAGGTGGAGCGCGCCCAGATGCAGGCCCAGCTCATCCAGTCCGAGAAGCTAGCCTCCATCGGCACCCTGGCCGCCGGGGTGGCGCACGAGATCAACAACCCGCTGGCCATCCTCAAGCTCAACCTGGCCAACCTGCGCGGCCTGGTGGGCCTGCCGGCCGCGGTGGCCATGATGGAGCGCATGGAGAGCGCGGTGGACCGGGTGGCCCGCATCGTGGGCGGGCTGAGGGTCTATGCCCGCTCCAGCGGCGAGGAGCAGCGCCCCCTGGACCTGCACCTGCTGCTGCAGGACACCCTGGCTCTGATGGAGCCCATCCTGCGCAAGGCCGGCATCGAGGTGTCGGTGGACCTGGCCTGCCCCAAGCCGGTGTTCCTGGGCAATGCCGGCAAGATGCAGCAGGTGATGCTCAACCTGCTCACCAACGCCCGCGATGCCGTGGAGGGCATGGCCGATGCGCGCATCCAGCTGAGCACGCGCGAGACCAAGGGCGGCATCGAGTTCCGGGTGGCCGACAACGGGCCCGGGGTCTCGCCGGCCATCCAGGGACGCATCTTCGAGCCCTTCTTCAGCACCAAGGGCGTGGGGGGCGGCACCGGGCTGGGGCTCTCCATCAGCCATGGCATCGTGGATGGCATGGGCGGCAAGCTGCGGCTGGAGTCGCGCGAGGGCCATGGCGCGGTCTTCTGCGTGGAGCTCCCCCGCCACGACGCGCCCATCCAGCCCCTGGTTGAGGAGCGGCCCGAGCCCCAGCTCCGCCGCCTGGCGGGCAAGGCCCTGGTGGTGGATGACGAGCCCGAGATACGGCGCTCCCT
>CAYXCT010000048.1:0-12094 GCA_964463435.1 uncultured bacterium
TAGTGAAAGTCGGGGTACCGGTCACAGAGCTAGTGTAGGTGGGCGTGCCGGTCACGGAGCTAGTGAAGGTCGGCGTGCCAGTCACTGTGCTAGTGAAGGTCTGAGTTGGGGTTCTTGAAGGCGTGAAAGTAGAGCTTGCTGTCGAAGTCCCTGTTTGCGAGATTGTGCTGGTGAAGCTGTAAGTGGGCGTGGCCGTCAAGCTGATTGTGGATGTGCTAGTGCTAGATGCGCTAGCAGTCAATGTCGGGCTGATTGTCCTGGTGGGGCTCGCCGATTTGCTTGGGGTCGCCGTATAAGTCTGGGTGGGTGTAGGGGTGCTTGTGGGGGTTGCTGTGTAATTGCAGCTGGTGCCAATGACAGAAAAATTATTGAGCCCAGCGCTATCCAAATTTCCCAAGGTCTGCGATGTGACGGCTAGACCCACTAGAAATGACCCGTTGAATGTCACCGCTTTGGCGTTGCTGATCTGGGTCCAGTTGCTCCCATCCGCGCTGTAGTACGCCTGGACCGTGCCCCCTGTCTTTGCCAGCCTCAGCCAGATGGGCGCTGTGAAGTTGCTGGTGGCGGCATTGGCCGTGCTCGCAGCGCCAGCAGTGGCTCGGCGCAAAAAGCTGTATCCCCTATTCCCGGAAGTGTTGCTGTTGCTGGCCGACACCAGGGCATACACCGCCCCAGGGTCAGTTGAATTCCTGAACATGAGGCCGATCTGCGACCCCGTGTCCGCTGGGACGCTATTCACCTGAACAGTGCAAGTGAGGTCGCCGCTGCCCCACTGATAGAGAAAATGGAAAGAATCGCTGGCAGCCCCAGAAGCGATGCCGCTTCCATCCCCGGTGATGGTCAAGCTGGTCCCCACGCTCTGGCTTCCAGCCAGGGTGCTGTTGACATCTGCCGCCGACCAATAGGGCTGCACAAAGCCCTCGTTGAACGGATCGGACATGACACAGGTGTTGACCGCGACTGTCGATGTCGGGGTTGCCGTGGGGGTGAAAGCGCAAGAGCTGCCTGTGATTGTGAAATTAGAGGCCACGCTGCTGCTCGTGGTGCCAGGGGAACCCGAGCTGGCTGCAACGCCGAGGAGGAGCGTGCTTGGGAGGGCAGTGGTGAATGTATAGCTGGAGCTTGTGGACCAAGTGGTCCCGTTGGTTGAGCTCGAGCAAGTGATGGTGTTTCCAGCGCGTTGCAAGCGGACAAAGCCGCCAGCAGCGGCATTGGCGGCTAGGGTGGCCATGTTATACGCCACCCCTGCGGTGTTGGTGCGGCCCCACATCTCATAATCAGGTGTCGCGAGATTCCGCGCAGCGATGACAACATCCCTAGCGCCGGGATTCGTGCTCTCCCTCAACATCAACCCCAATGCCGAGCTGGTGGTAGCAGTAGGCAGGGTTTTCAATTGCAAGGTGGCGATGAAGTCCCCGGTGGCAACCTGGTAGACCCAAAAATACCCATCCTGGCTCGGGGCCTGGCCCCAAGGGGATGTCAAAAAGCCATATCCCTCGGCCTGAATGGCGAGCCCATTGGCGCTCTCACTGGCGCCATCCGTGGTCGAATTATCAAGGCACTGCGCTATCCAGAAAGGTGCCAGGCTGGTGCCTGTCAGCGTGTCGCTCTGAGGGCACGCCGGGATCAGGGGCGTGTAGCTGGGGGATGCCGTCGGTGTGTTGACTGGCGTGTTGTAAAGCTGGGTGGCGGGGACCACTTGCTGGGCTTGGCTGTTGCTGGACCATTGCAGCACGGCTGTGGCTTGGCCATAGCTCTGATAATAATCTATCTGGATGCTGTACAGCTGGCCGGCAGTCAGTGCGATGGTGGCTGTATCATTGGTGCTGGAATGATCGGTCCAGTCGTTGATGAGCAGCTGTCCATTCACCCACAAGCGGATGCCATCGTCAGAAGTCGTGGTGAAAGTGTAGGTCTCGCTATAGAGCGGCTGGATTTGGCCGGTCCAGCGCACAGAGAACATGGTGCCAGCCACGCCTGGATATGGGCTGGCCCCGTTCCATGCAAAGTTGATGGTAGGATCGACCTCGGTGCCGACAAAATTCGTGAAATCAACATTGCCATAGTAGGCGCCCCACAGGCCAGTTCCAGTGCCTACTGCAAAGAGCGCAGGGCTGAGAGATGCGAACAAGGCGAACATCAAGACGCGCAGGAACAAGCCGGTCGCCATGACCCGAGCAGGATTCCCGTGCTGCGCCGCCAAAGCCTTTCCTTTGGCCGCTGATGTCCGGAGCTCAAATTGCATCACAGCACCGAGATGGTAAAAATCCACCATGACTTATATCATTCCAACGGATATAAGCAGGTTCACGATTGACTTTAATTTAAACACACTCTTATCAACAGAACCAGACCGCAGAATTATACCTTAGACGGGAACTCAATTTATTATATAAATGTAAAAAAACGACATATTTAAAGACTATAATTATACAAAATCAAAATGAGGAACAAGCCAATGAATACTTTTCCCCAGAGAAATATCTTTCCGTATCGCAGAAGATGAAATTTCAACCTGAGGTATGTTTAAGCGATTTAAATTGAAACTCTTGCAAATACTCCTAAGCGCGCTCTGCTCTTGCCGGGTCAACCCCGGCCTTTGCAAAACAATAAATTCAGCCAAGCGCAAGGCTTTTTCAGCCTGTTTCCATTTTGGCAAGCCTAAAGCGGCATCCGCTCCCAGCAAAAAGAAAAGGCGGGCCTTAGCCCCCCTCTCAGCACGCATTTCCCGCAGCGTGTCCACGGTGTAAGAAGTCCCTTTCCGTTCCATTTCGCGCAAATCAACGCTGTAACCCTTCTCTCCCTGCAATGCCCGCCTCAGCAGTCGCAGGCGCGTCTTGGCCGGCAGCATGTCCTTGGCAAAAGCCGGCGCCCCAGTGGGGATGAAGACCACCTCATCCAGGCGCAAGGCCTCCTTGGCCGCCCGAGCCGCCAGAAGGTGGCCCAGGTGCACCGGGTTGAAGGCCCCGCCAAAGAGCCCTATGCGCTGCTCAGACGCGGACCTGGCCATCGCCCCGCACCACGAATTTTGTGCTGCACAGCTCCTCCAGCCCCATGGGGCCGCGCGCATGCAGCTTCTGGGTGCTGATGCCTATCTCCGCGCCCAAGCCGAACTCGCTGCCGTCCGTGAAGCGGGTGCTGGCGTTCACATACACCGCCGCGGAATCCACCTCGCGCAAGAAGCGCTCGCCAGCAGCCGCGTCGCGGGTGACAATGGCATCCGAATGCCCGCTGCCGTGCCGGTTGATGTGCGCGATGGCCTGCTCCAGGCCCTCCACCACCTTGATGCCGCAGATGAGGTCCAGGTACTCCTCATCCCACTGGGGGTCGTCCTCGGCCAGCACCTGGTCCATGCCGGCCAGGGCCGCGGCCTGCTTGTCCCCGCGCAGGGACACGCCCGCGGCCCTCAGGCGCGCGGCCAGGGCCGGCACCAAGGCCGGCGCCGCGGCCTTGGCCACCAGCAGGTGCTCCATGGCGTTGCACACGCCGGGCCGCTGGGTCTTGGCGTTGAAGGCGATGTCCTCCGCCATCTTGAGGTCTGCCGAGGCGTCCAAATACACGTGACAGTTGCCGATGCCATGGCTGATCACCGGGATGCGCGATTCGCGGCGCACCATGCTGATGAGGCCCGGGCCGCCGCGGGGGATGACCACGTCGATGTCGCGGTCGCAATGCAGCAGGGCCGCCACGGCCGCGCGGTCCGTGGTCTCTATCAGCTGCACCGCGTCCCCGGCCTTGAGCGTGGCCTGCAGGGCCTCGCGGATGACCGCTCCCAGGGCCTTGTTGCTCTCGATGGCTTCCTTGCCGCCGCGCAGCACCACCGCGTTGCCCGCCTTCAGGCACAGCCCGGCCGCGTCCACGGTCACATTGGGCCGCGACTCATACACCATGGCGATCACGCCCAGCGGCACGCGCAGCTTCTGCACCTTGATGCCATTGGGCCGCGAGACCTCGGCCAGCACCTGGCCGCAGGGGTCGGGCAGGGCCGCCACCTCGCGCAGGCCCTGGGCCATGGCCGCCACCCGCGCCGGGCTCAGCGTCAGCCGCTCCAGCAGCACCTTGGAGAGCCCGGCCGCGGCCCCGGCCCCCAGGTCGCGCTGGTTGGCGGCCAAGATCTCGGCCTGGCGCCGCGTGAGGCCCTCGGCCATGGCCAGCAGGGCCGCGTCCTTCTCAGCCCGCGTGGCCAAGGCCATGGCGCGCGAAGCCTGGCGCGCCGCCCGCGCCTGCGCCTGCACCCCCGCTTCGATGTCACTTGCCATGGCGCCCTCCCGCGCTTGGGCCCGCCTTGAGCGCGGGCAAAAAGAGCGTTCCGATGTCCTTGCCGGCCATCAGGGCCAGCAGGCTGTCCTTGCCGCGGCCATCCACGATGGCCATGGCCTTGCCGGCCTGGGTGGCGATGCGGGCGGCCTGCACCTTGGTGGCCATGCCGCCGGTGCCCACCAGGCTGCCCTCGCCGCCGGCCGAGGCCGCCACTTGGGCGGTCACCTTGGGCACCACCGCCACCCGCCGGGCGTCCGCGTGCTTGCGGGGGTCCTTGTCAAAGAGCCCCTCCACATCGGTCATGATGACCAGCAGCTGGGCCTGCGCCAGCTTGCAGACCTGGGCGGCCAAGTTGTCGTTGTCGCCGAACTTTATCTCCTCCACCGCCACCGAGTCGTTCTCATTGATCACCGGCACCGCGCCCTGCGCCAGCAGCGTGGCCAGGGTGTTGCGGGCGTTCAGGTAGCAATGGCGGTCCTCAAGGTCCGCGCGGGTGAGCAGCATCTGGCCCACCGGCACGCCATGGGCCTCAAAGGCCCTGCGGTATTGGCCCATCAGCAGCACCTGGCCGATGGCGGCGGTGGCCTGCTTGGCCGGTATCTCCCTGGGCTTGGCCTTCTGCCCCAGGCGCACCATGCCCATGCCGATGGCGCCCGAGGTGACCACCAGCACCTGGCAGCCGCGCGCGCGCAGCGCCTGCACCTGCTTGGCCAGGTCTTTGACGCGGCGGGCATTCACCCCGCGCGCCGGGTCGGCCAGCAGCGAGGTCCCCACCTTCACCACCAGGCGCTTGACGCCCTTCAGCGCCCTCATCCTAACATCCATCTTCTCCCCCCTGTCAGGGCTCGTAGAAGAACTCATCCTTGCCCACCCGCACGCTGTCGCCCTGGGCCACGCCCGCGTCCTTCAGGGCCTTCTCCAAGCCCATCTTGGTGAGCACGCGCTTCAGCTTGGCAGCCGCCTCGGCATTGTCAAAATCGGTCATGCTCACCCACTTGCGCACCTCGCGTCCCTCCACCACATAGCCGCCGTCCTTGTCGCGGCTGATGGTGAAGCGCGGCTCGGGCTTGTAGACCTTGCGGTCCACGCTGGCCGCCTTCTCCTGCAGGCTCACCGAGGGCGAAGCCTTCATCTTCTCGTACACCGCCCGCATCAGCGCATCGGTGCCCTGCTTGGCCGCCGCTGAGATGCCGTAGAGGGGCACCTTCTTGCGCTTGAATGCCTTCTCCAGGGCCTTGAAGCCCGCGCGGCCCTCCTCCAGGTCCAGCTTGTTGGCCGCCACCACCATGGGCAGCGCTGCCATGCCGGCGTGGTAGCGCTTGAGCTCGGCGCGCAAGACCTCAAAATCGGCCAGCGGGTCGCGGCCATCGGTGCCGGCGGCATCCAGGATGAAGAGCAGCAGGCGGGTGCGCTCCAGGTGCTTGAGGAAGCGGTGGCCCAGACCGTGCCCCTCGGCCGCGCCCTCCACCAGCCCGGGCAGGTCGGCCAGCACAAAGCTCTCCTGCTCGCCCAGGCGCACCACGCCCAATTGCGGCTCCAGCGTGGTGAAGGGGTAATTGGCGATCTTGGGCCGGGCCGCGGTGGCCACCGAGAGCAGGGTGCTCTTGCCCGCGTTGGGAAAGCCCACCAGCCCCACGTCCGCCAGCAGCTTCAGCTCCAGCCTGAGCCTGCGCTCCTCGCCCGGCTCGCCCTTCTCATACAGCTCCGGCGCCTGGTGGGTGCTGGTCTTGAAATGCACATTGCCCCGGCCGCCGCGGCCGCCGCGCGCCACCACCATTCGCTGTCCCTGCTCCACCAGGTCGCCCAGCAGCTCGCCGGTGGCGGAGTCGCGCACCACGGTGCCCAGCGGCACCTTGAGCACCTTGTCCTCGCCCTTGGCGCCGAAGCAGTTGTTCTTGCCGCCCTTGATGCCATCCGGGGCCACATAGTGGTCCAGCCAGGTGAAGTCGATGAGCGTGCGAACGCTGGCATCGGCCTCCAGGATGACGCTGCCCGCGTGGCCGCCATCGCCGCCATCTGGGCCGCCCAGGGGCACATACTTGGCGCGGTGCATGCTCTTGCTGCCCGAGCCGCCGGTGCCGCCCGTCACGTTGATGGTCACCTGGTCGATGAATGAGGCCATGCGCGCTCCTAAAACAAAAAAGCCCCTCACCGGTGAAGGCGAGGGGCTTGAGGCCGTGAGGCGTCAGGCTCCTGCCTTGGCCTCGGGCACGGGCAGCACCGAGATGCGTCGGTTGCCCTTGGTGCTGCCCTCAAACTTGACCTGCCCATCGATCTTGGCGAACAGCGAGTGGTCCTTGGCCAGGCCCACGTTCATGCCGGGCTTGAACTCGGTGCCGTGCTGGCGCACCAGGATGCTGCCCGAAGTGACGACCATGCCGCCAAAGGCCTTGCAGCCCAGGCGCTGGCCCGCGGAGTTGCGCCCGTTTCTAGTGGAACCGCCGGACTTGGAAGTAGCCATGATGTACCCCTATAAGATGATCCGTGTGGGCGCCTTGGCGCCCTCCGATCGAGTGGTTGGTCAGCCCTGGATCTTGGTGATGAGCACGCGGGTCAGCCACTGGCGGTGCCCGTGCGCCTTGCGGTAGCCCTTGCGCTTCTTGAACTTGAAGACGCGCACGCGCTCGCCGCGCTCCTGGGCCACGACCTTGCCGGCCACGCTGGCGCCGGCCACCGTGGGCTGCCCCAGCTTCAGGCTGTCGCCGTCGGCGAACACCAGCACCTTGTCAAAGGTGACCTCGGCGCCCTTCTCGGCTTCCAGCTTCTCGATGGTGATGGTTTCCTTTTCCGAGACCTTGTACTGCTTGCCGCCGGTCTCGATGATGGCGTACATGCGAACCTCCCTCCCCGGCACTAGGCCAGGTCTTGCGCTGGATGAAGGCGGCGCCCATAGGGCAAAAGCCAGGGGGTCCGGACTTCCGGGCCCAGCTGAATGGGGCGCGCTTATAGCCCCGCCTGCTCCAAGCGGTCTTGCATTTGAAGAGGCAAGGAGTTTACCCCAGGGGCCTTGCCAGTGTCAAGAGGCGGAAAAGGCAATAAGGTGCTACCCATGCCCCTACTTTTTGCATCTATAATCATTAGGGTCAAGGCATGCATCGTATTGTCTGCGCTCAATTCGAATCCAATCAGTCTTATTGATGCCCCTCTTATTGCCCATGGTGGGGCTGACAGGGAATGCGCAGGCAGTTTTTATCCAGCGGTTTTCTTTGATTGACAGTGCCCGCAATTCATCGGCAGCTTCAGACAGGTCTTGGTCTTGGCTGAATATGAGCGCTACATCATAAGCCCCTTCAAGCCCCAGCCGGACGATGTCCAATGCAAGCCGCACATCAATGCCCTTCTCCGCTCCTACCAAGAAGGTTTGTTCGCTGCCGTCAGGGAGCTTGATGGTCTGATTGCGGTATCGCAAGGGGCGCGTAAAGCTATAAATGTTGCGCGTACCCATCACCGCCAGCTTAGCAGACCAGAAATAATGCCAACTTGCGTTGTCGTGTGCATCAGGCACGCCTGTATAGAAACGGGCCTGGGCCAAATCCCACCCTTGCGCCAAAGCCACCGATAAGGCTAGTAGGGATGGGTCATAATTTGGAAACTTGTAGCCAAAAGCCTCTTTCGCAGCATGAAAAAGGTTTTGGCCATCAAAAAAAGCCACTGCTCGCTTGCGAGATGGCTCCTGCGGCATTATTGCCTCCGAAAAACAAAACCCCGCCAGAGGCCCGAAGGCTGATCTGACGGGGAGCAAGTTTAGCGAGATTAAACGCGCCCTGTACTTTTGTCAATAGCTAATTACAAAACGCCTGTTGTTGCTATTCAAATGTTACTCCGGGAAGCGGATCTCCGTCATGCTGCGGGCATTGAGGATCTTGATGTCCTCGCGGTGCATGTGGAAGTCGTCCTGCAGCTGCACCTTGATGCCGTAGTCCTGCTCGATCTGCTTCAGCCGGCGGGCGCCCTCGGCCTCCAGGCGGCTGGCCACCGCGGGGTGCACCAGCACCACCAGCGACTTGTCGTTGCCCTGCACCGCGATGCGCTTGAGCAGGCGCTGCACCTTGAGGGCGATGGAGAGCTCAGAGATGATGATGCCGCGGCCGTCGCAGTAGGGGCAGGGCTGGCACAGCTCCTTCACCAGGCTCTGCTTGACGCGCTTGCGGGTCATCTCGATGAGGCCCAGCTCGGTGAGCTGCAGGATGTTGGTCTTGGCCTTGTCCTTCTTGATGGCCTCGGCCAGGGTCAGGTAGACCTTCTCCTTGTGGTCCTCGATCTCCATGTCGATGAAATCGATGACGATGATGCCGCCGATGTCGCGCAGGCGCAGCTGGCGGGCCACCTCCACCGCAGCCTCCAGGTTGTTGCGGAAGATGGTCTCATCCTGGCTCTTCTTGCCCACGAACTTGCCGGTGTTGACGTCGATGACGCAGAGCGCCTCGGTCTGCTGGATGACCAGGTAGCCGCCGCTCTTCAGCCACACCTTCTCGCGCAGGGCCTTCTCGATCTCCTTCTCCAGGTCGTAGCGGTCAAAGAGGGGCAGCTTGTCGGCATAGGCCTCCACCTTCACGGCCTGGCCCAGGCCAAAGCCGGCCACGTACTCGCTGATGGCCTCGTGCTCCACCGGGTTGTCCACCACGATGCGCTCCACGTCCCGCGAGAGCATCTCGCGCAGGATGCGGTCCGTCAGCCCCTCCTCCTTGTACAAGAGGGCGGGCGCGCGGCTGGTGTCGTAGGCCTTCTTCACCTTGAGCCAGCGCTTGAGCAGGGCGTCCACCTCGAACTTCAGCTCGGTCTCGCCCTCGCCCGAGGCCAGGGTGCGGATGATGATGCCCATGCCCGCGGGCTTGAGCTTGCGCGAGATGGCCTTCAGCTGGCCGCGCTCGCTGTCGGGGATCTTGCGGCTGACGCCGCTATTGTTGGAGAGCGGCATCAGCACCAGGCTGCGGCCGGCCAGCGAGATGCGGGTGGTCAGGCGCGGGCCCTTGGTGCTGATGGGGTCCTTGGCCACCTGCACCATGATCTCCTGGCCCTTCTTCAGCAGGTCTTGGATGCCCGGGCGCTTGCCCCTGAAGCGGTTGCGCATCTCCTTGCGGCGGGCCTTCTCAGCCTTGGCCTCCTCGGCCAGCTCGCCCTCAAAGGCGTCATCCTCCTCGTCCAGGTCGGCGTCCTCGTCCAGCTCGTCCTCGCCGGCGTAGGCCTCCATGGCCGCAGCCTCCTCCTCAGACACCGGCGCCGCCGCCTGGGGGGCTGGCGCGGACTCAGCCGCCAGCGCCTCGCCGGACAGCCGCTCGCCCGAAAGGCGCTCGCCGGACAGCCGCTCGGCCAGGGCCGGGTCAACCGCTGCCGCGCCGCGCTCGTGCGAGCCGCGCCCGCCGCCCTGGGGCCGCTCTGTGCGCCCGCCGCCATGGCCGCCGCGCCCGCCACCGCCGCCGCCATGCACGGGGTTCTCGGCGAACATGTCATACAGCACGTCGTCCACGTGCAAGAAGCCCGCCTTCTCGATGCCTATCTCCACAAAGGCCGCCTGCATGCCGGGCAGGATGCTGGTGACCCGGCCCTTGTAGCAGTTGCCCACCATGCTCTGCTCGCTGCTGCGCTCCACCATGAACTCGACCAGCTGCTTGTTCTCCAGCACGGCCACGCGCGTCTCGTCGTTCTCCACGTTGATGAGGATCTCTTTCTTCATCCCTGCTCCTGCGATGGGTGTGAGGCGGGCTACTGGGGGCGGCTGTCGCGCCGCACGTTCAGGAGGATGCCCGCGCAGATCATGATCAGTAGGACTGAGCTGCCGCCGTAGGAAAGAAGCGGCAAGGTGATGCCAGTGACGGGCAGCATCCCCGTCGTCATGCCGATGTTGATGACCACCTGCGTGGCCACCAGAGTGGTGATCCCCGAGGCCAGCAGGCTCCCCTGCTGGTCGCGGGCCTGCGACGCGATGCTGAAAGCGCGCAGGAAGAAGAAGAGATAGAGGACCAGCACCACGGTGACGCCCAACAGGCCCCATTCCTCGCCCAGCACGGAGAAGATGAAGTCGTTGTGGTGCATGGGGATGAACTTGAGCTGGCTCTGCGGGCCCTGCAAGAAGCCGCGCCCGGCCAGGCCGCCCGAGCCGATGGCGATCTTGCTCTGGATCAGGTTGTAGCCCGCGCCCAGGGTGTCCGCCTCAGGGTCCAGAAAGGTGAGCAGGCGGCGGCGCTGGTAGTCCTTCATCATCAGCCAGGCCAGCGGCGTGCTGGCCAGGCCCAAAAAGATCACGGTCAGCAGGTGCCAGAGCCTCGCCCCCGCCACCCACAGCATCACAAAGGCCACCGGCAGCAGGGTCATGGCCGAGCCCAGGTCCGGCTGGCGGATGATGAGCGCCATGGGCACCAGGGCCAGGCCCAGGGGCACCACCATGCCGCGGAGCTTGGAGGCATCCCGCGCGTGGTCAGTCAGCCAGCGGGCCAGCGCCAAAATGACCACCAGCTTGGCCATCTCGCTGGGCTGAAAGTGCAGCAGCCCCAGGTCAAACCAGCGCGAGCTGCCGCGGCTCTGCGAGCCCACCGCCAGCACCAGCGCCAGGGCCAGCAGCAGCAGCCCATACAGGGGATAGGCCATCTGCAGCAGGCCCTTGTAGTCGATGGTGTAGAAGAACCACATCGCGGCCAGGCCCAGCAGGCCCAGGCCGCACTGCTTCCACACCAGGTGACCCAGGCTGGGGCTGTGGTGCACGGCCGAGTAGACCAGCACCAGGCCGATGGCCAGCAGGGCCATCACCAGGGACACCAGGGTCAGGTCGACCTTGCGCCAGGCCAGGGGTATGCGCATGCGTCACTTCCCGAAATAGACCTCATAGAGGCGCTTGGCGATGGGCGCGGCGGTCAAGCCGCCCTCTCCGCCGTTCTCCACCACCACCGCCACCGCCAGGCGCGGGGCCTCGGCCGGGGCGTAGCTGATGAAGTCGGCGTGGTCCTCGCCGTGGGGGTTCTGGGCCGTGCCGGTCTTGCCCGCCACGTCCACCCCCGCCACCCGCGCCCGCCACCCGGTGCCGCCCGGCGCGTTCACCGCGTCGGTCATGCCCCGGCGGATGGCGCGCAGGGTGTCGGCCGAGCAGGGCAGGCGCCGCGAGACCTGCGGCGCAGGCTCCTCCAGCACGGCGCCCGAGGCGTCGGTGATGCGCTTGAGCAGGTGGGGCCGGTAGATGTCGCCGCCATTGGCCACCGCGCTGGCCAGCTGCGCCAGCTGCAGGGGCGTGGCCAGCAGGTAGCCCTGGCCGATGCTCATCATCACCGTGTTGCCCGGGAACCAGGGCATGTGCTGGGTCTTCTCCTTCCAGCGCGCGTCCGGCACCAGGCCCGAGGATTCCCCGGGCAGGTCGATGCCGGTGGGGGTGCCCAGGCCGAAGTCGGCGGCCATCTGGTGCAGCTGGTCCACCTTCACCCGCAGGCCCACGTGGTAGAAGTAGACATCGCAGCTCTCCACCAGGGCCCGGTGCAGGCTGATGCTGCCATGGCCCACCTCCTTCCAGCAGCGGTAGGGCCAGGTGCTGATCCAGTAGATGCCCATGCAGTCGAAGGTGGTGTCGGGCGTGATGGCCCCGCTCTCCAGGCCGGCCGCGGTGGTGACGATCTTGAACACCGAGCCCGGCGGGTAGAGCCCCTGCAGCACGCGGTCAGACATGGGGTGGCGGTCATCCCCGGTCAGCGCCTGCCAGTCCTTGGTGAGGATGCGGTTGGCGAAGGCCGAGAGGTCGTAGTCCGGGTGGCTGACCAGGGCCAGCACCTCGCCGTTGCGGGGGTCCATGGCCACCACAGCGCCGCTGTTCTCGCCCAGGGCCTCCTCGGCGGCCTCCTGCAGGCGGGCGTCC
>CAYXCT010000049.1:0-12070 GCA_964463435.1 uncultured bacterium
CTGGGCGCCTACACCGCCCTGCGCAGCGTGGCCCAATGGCCCGGCCACACCCACGCGCTGGCCCTGGCCAGCCCGCCCCCCAGCCTGGAGCGCATCGTCTTAAGCGGCGGAGCCCTGCTGCAGCCCCTCTGCTCGCCCTTCCAATCCGCGAGCTATGCCTTCCCGCCCGGCAATGACCTGCTCTTCCGCTGGGGCTCCCTCTTCGGCGGGCATCCCAGCGCCTGCGGCTTGGCAGCCAAGGCCCACTTGCCCACGGCCGTGCTGGTGGGCGGGCGCGATTGCCTCATCTTCCCCAGCCTGAGCCAGGAGGTGTATGCCTCGCTGGCTGGGCCCAAGAGCTTCACCCGCATGCCCCAGGGCCTGCACGCCGAGCGCATGTTCCTGCAAGACCCCGCCGCTTTCGAGGCCTGGCTGCATCAGCAGGCCCTCGACCTGCCCTAGGCCAGCCCCTCCGCCCATGACGATACAATTTGGAACACACTTTCCCTTTCTAACCCATGGTCAAGCGCGTAAAGTAAAGCGATTGATGCTGGATACCTATGTGACATTGGAGGCAAGAAAGATGCTGAATCGTGCAACCCTGGCAGGCTTCATAGCCCTGCTCGTCGCGTCATCCCTGGCAGCCCCGGCCTTTTCCGCGGCCAGCGGGCCCTATGCCCTTGTTGATGCCTACAAAGCAGCCCTGGGGCAGAGCGAAAGCCTGTCCATCACGGGCGAGACCATTACCCAGGCTGAGATGCGCTATCGCGAGGCCATCGCCACCGTGGTGCCGAACATCTCGCTCAGCGGCGACCTCTACCACCAATACTATCTGCAGGGCGCCCCCAAGTCGCCCTTTCCCGCCCCGGACAATCAAAGCTTCCTCAGGGTCTCCGCGGTGCAGCCCCTCTTTCAAGGCTTCCGCGAATACGCCGCTTTAAGGGCCACCAAGGACCAGCTGGCGGCAAGCAAGCAAGCCTACGCCTGGGCCGCCTGGCAGCTCTATGCCGACACCGCCCAGGTCTTCAACCTGGTGCTCTCATCCGAGAAGTCCCTGGCCGACCTGCAGGCCGAGCTGGAGCTCTATGACCAGCGCATCCAGTTCCTCGAGGGCTGGTTCCGCATAGGACGTGCCCAGGACACCGATGTCTTGAGCGCCCGCTCAGCCCAGGCCCAGATCAAGGCCCAGGTGGAATCGGTCAAATACCAGATCGCCGCGGCCCGCGAGGCCTTCGCCTTTTTGACCGGCCTGCCTGTGGATGCGCGCCTGAGCGACACTCAAGACCTGCCCGACAGCCTGAGCAGCATGGCCGCCTATGTGGCTGAGCTGGACAATCGGCCCGATGTGGAAGCCGCCCGCTTGAATGTCGCCAACGCCAAAGAGGGAATCGCCATCGCCTGGGGGGCGCACCTGCCATCGATCAATGCCCAGGCGGATTATTACCCCTACCATTACGCGCCCGATACCGACCTCAATTGGGATGCTTTCCTGAGCGTGACCATGCCCATCTTCATGGGCGGGAGCATCGCCGCGCAGACGCGCAGCGCGGAATCCGCCGAGCGCCAGGCGGAACTGGCCCTGCAGCAGACCCTGCGCATGGACCAAGAGAACCTGCGCAGCAGCTACCAGAAGCTGCATTATGACCTTTCCCAGGGCAAGGCCCTGGTGGATGCCGCCGACCTGGCCGACAAGGACTACAGGGCCGAGGCCAAGAACTTCGAGCACGGCCTGGTGACCAACCTGGATGTGCTGCAGTCCATGGTCACCTACACCAACGCCGCCCTGGCGCGGGACGCCATGCGCTACACCACCCTCTCCGACTTCCTGAGCCTGCAGGCCCAGATCGGCCATGTCCCCGGCTTCACCCCCAAGCCCGAAGGAGCGAGGTAACACCATGACCCTCTCAGACATCTCCATCAAGAATCCGGTCTTCGCCTGGATGCTGATGTTCGGCCTCATCATCTTCGGCGCCATCTCCTTCAATCGCATGGGCATCAGCCAGCTGCCGGACGTGGACTTCCCGGTGGTGACCATCTCGCTCAGCGAGCCTGGCGCGGCGCCGGAGACCATCGAGACCAACGTGGTGGACCCGGTGGAGGGCGCCGTGCTGCAGGTGGAAGGCGTGCAGGATGTCACCTCGCAGAGCATGGAGGGCCAGGCCACCATCACGGTCACCTTCTCGCTCAGCCGCCCCATCGACTCGGCCCTGGTGGACGTGGAGAACGCGGTGGTGGGCGTGCAGAAGCAGCTGCCCACCGACCTGCAGCCCGTGCAGTACAGCAAGACCAACCCCGATGACCAGCCCATCCTCTACATAGCCCTGACCTCCACCGACCCGGCCAAGGCCAGCCTGCGCGACCTCATGATCTACACCAACGACGTGCTGCAGGACCAGTTCGCCAGCGTGGATGGCGTGGGCCAGATCAGCCTGGGCGGCTACCTGGCGCCGGAGCTGAGGGTGTGGGTGGATGGCAAGGCCCTCAAGCGCTACCAGCTCACCTCAACCGATGTCGTCAACACGATCCTGAGCGAGCATGTGGAGCTGCCCAGCGGCCTCATCGAGAGCAGCGGCGCCAAGGACGCCAACATCCGCACCTTGAGCCAGGCCGACAGCACCGCCCATTTCGGCGAGATCTACATCAACCAGCGGGGCGGCTCGCCCAATTTCCGCCCCATCCCGCTCTCGGCCGTGGCCAGCATCGAGGAGGGCATGGCCGACACGCTGCGCATCAGCCGCTCCAATGGGGCGCCGGCCGTGGGCTTGGGCATCATCAAGCAGCACGGCAGCAACGCGGTGGAAGTGGCCAAGCTGGTGCGCGGCAAGCTGGAAGAGCTCAAGAAGAACCTGCCTGAGGGCATGGCGCTGGAGGTCCGCTTCGACTCGACCCAATTCATCAAGGATGCGGTCAACGACCTGGACAAGAACCTGGTGCTGGCCGCCCTGGCCACCGCCCTGGTCTGCTGGCTCTTCTTGGGCAGCTGGAGCGCCACCTTCAACGTTCTGCTGGCCATCCCCACCTCCATCGTGGGCACCTTCATCATCATGTACTTCTCGGGCTTCACCCTCAACACCTTCACCCTGCTGGGGCTGAGCCTGTCCATCGGCATCGTGGTGGATGATGCCATCATGGTGCTGGAGAACATCATCCGCCATGGCGAGATGGGCAAGAGCCGCCTGCTGGGCGCGCTGGACGGGGCCAAGCAGATCACCCCGGCCGCGGCCGCCACCTCGCTGGCCATCGTGGCCATCTTCCTTCCCATCGTGTTCGTCAGCGGGGTCATCGGCAAGTACCTGATGCAGTTCGGCATCACCATGGTGGCCACCGTGGCCCTCTCCCTGCTGGAGGCCCTCACCCTCACGCCCATGCGCTGCTCGCAGTTCGTGCACACCGGCGAGCGCACATCCTGGCTGGGCAAGGGCGTGGAAAAGGCCTTCACGCTGTCATCCAACGCCTACCGCCGCGCCCTGGCCGTGGTGCTGCGGCACCGCTGGAAGGTGCTGATCGCGGCGCTCTGCTTCTTCGCCGGCTCGCTCTTCATCGCCAAGTTCCTGCGCCAGGAATTCGTCCCCTCCCAGGACATGTCCACCTTTGTCATGAGCTTCAAGACCCCCACCGGCTCGTCCCTGGACTTCACGGATGACAAGATGCGGCAGGTGGAGGCCTTCATCAAGACCCAGCCCGACATCCAAGGCATCTACGACGGCATCGGGGGCCGCTACGGCGGCCAGCTCAACTCCGGCTTCGCCTTCATCACCATGTACCCCAAGGGCCACCGGCCCATGGACCCGGCGGTTGGGCATCCGCTCAGCCAGGCCGAGCAGATCGCCATCTGCCGCAGGGAGCTCAACAAGATCCCGGGCTTGAGCGTCTTCATCATGGACCTCTCCACGCGCGGCTTCACGGCCACCCGCGGCTTCCCGGTGGAGGTGGGCGTGCGCGGCCCCAACTGGGATGTGCTGGCGGACTCGGGCATGAAGCTCAAGGCGGCCATGGCCTCCAGCGGCATCATGACCGATGTGGACACCGACTACCAGTTCGGCATGCCCGAGGTGGATGTCATCCCCGACCGCCTCAAGGCCTCGCAGCGCGGGGTCAGCGTGGGCACCATCGCCCAGGAGATCAACGCCCTGGTGGGCGGCGTCTACGCCGGCTACTACCCCCGCTCCGGCCATGAGGACCAGATAGAGGTGCGCCTGCTGGCCGACCAGCGCGACCACGAGGACCAGATCAAGGACCTCTATGCCCGCAACAACCGCGGCGAGGTGGTGCCCCTGACCGAGGTCACCACCATCAACAAGACCGATGCCCTGCAGCAGATCACCCGCGACCAGCGCCAGCGCACCATCACCCTCTACGCCAACGTGGCGGCCGGCAAGTCGCAGGCCGATGCCATCGCCAAGGTCAAGCAGCTGGCCAGCCAGATCCTTCCCAAGGGCTACACCCTGGTCTTCAATGCCGGCTCCACGGTCTTCACCAGCGCCATGCGCGACATGCTCTTCGCCCTGCTGCTGGGCGTGATCGTGGCTTACATGGTCCTGGGCAGCCAGTTCAACAGCTTCGTGGACCCCTTCACGGTGCTGATGGCCCTGCCCTTCAGCGCCTCGGGCGCCCTGCTGGCGCTGTGGGTCTGCCACCTCTCGCTGAACATGTACAGCATGATAGGCCTGCTGCTGCTGATGGGCATCGTCAAGAAGAACTCCATCATGCTGGTGGACTTCACCAACGAGGTGCGGGCCACCAAGCGGAGCACGGTGGACGAGGCTTTGCTCGAGGCCTGCCCGGTGCGCTACCGGCCCATCCTGATGACCTCGGTGGCCATCATCGCCGCCGCCATCCCCGAGGCCCTGGGCCGCGGCGCGGGCTCAGAGACCCAGGTGCCCATGGCCGTGGTGCTCATCGGCGGCGTGCTCATCTCCACGGTGCTGACCCTCTTTGTGGTGCCCTGCTTCTACAGCCTGGTGGCTCACTTGGAGAGCCGGCATGCCCATGAGGACAGGATGGCCGAGGCCCTGAAGGAGCGCGCGGCCTTGGCGGCCAAGGAAGCCAAGCTTGCCCGTCGCTAGCCCTGGCACCCCCGCCGCCATCCGGGCCGCGGCCCGCAAGGCCGCGGCTGGCCGGCAGGCGGGCTTGGCCACCCAGGAGAGCCTTGAGGCCGTGGCGCAAAGGGCGCTCTGCTTCCGCCCCGGCTGGGTGGGCCTGCTGCTTCGCCTGAGGCGCGGCCTGCTGGGCCTGCTGGGCGCACCGGACAGCCGGGCAGGGAAGCGCCCGGCCCTGGTGCTGCCGCTAGAGCCCGGCGGCCAGACCGGCATCTTCACCGTGGAGGCTTGCGAGCCTGGCCGCTATTGGCTGGCCTCGGCCCAAAGCCGGCATCTTGACTCTTGGCTGGCCTTCCATGTTGAGGAGGCCAGCGGGCTCAAGCCCCGCCTGGTGCTGGCCACCACCCTGGCGAGCTTCCACGGCTGGCGCGGCCGGGCCTATTGGCTGCTGGCCAGCCCCTGGCAGGCAGCCATCCTCAAGAGCGCCCTCAAGCCCCGCTGATCCTGGCGGGGTTTTGCTTCCTCATGGCGGGCAGGGAGGCTATAATCAGCCTGTTGCCTCTCGGGGGACGGATGCTGCACAAGCGCTATGCCAAAGACATGGATCCGGCCTGGCTGATAACCCTGGCCAAAGCTGGCGACTACAACGCCATGGCCGAGCTGGTCAAGCGGGCCCGGGCCCAGCCCCGCCAGGCTGCCCAATGGGCTGGCATGCGCGACTGGATGCACGAGCTGGAGCACAGCAAGGACCCGGCCGCCACCTATGTGCTGGCCGGCATGGTGCATGACGGCTATGGGGTGGCCAAGGACCCGCGCCGCGCCTTGGAGCTGCTGGAGAAGAGCTTCCGCGCAGGGCACAAGCCGGCGCTGTGGGCGCTGGTGGACCAGGAGATGGCGCGCAAGAACTACCTGGCCGCTGCCATGCTGCTGCAGGACGCCGTGCACATGGGCGTGGCCGAGGCAGCCAGCCGGCTGGGCCTGCTCTTCTTGAGCGGCAAGGTCAAGAGCGCCGACCCCAACCATGAGGCCCTGCGCTGGTTCCTCAAGGGAAGCCTCTTGGGCAGCGCGGACTGCGACCTGAGCGCGGGCCGCTGCATCTACCAGGTGGACGAGGCCCACAGCCTCTCGGCCATGGCCATCCCCTGGCTCAGGCGGGCCTTTTGCAAGCTCGCGCCCAATGAGGACGGCCTGGCGCCGCAAGCCTGCGCCGAAGCCGCGCGCCTGCTCTCAGAGATCTACCGCCTGGGCGCCATGGACATGGCGCCGGACCCGGCCCGCGCGCGGGCCTGGCACGCGCTGGCGGAGCGCACGGACCCGGCCCGCTTTGGGCCGCTCAGCGAGGAGCATCTGGCCTGGCTGGAGGCGGTGCAGGAGGGCGAAGAGGCCGGGCTGGACCTGCGGCCCCTTGGCGCCGCGGAAGGCCCTAATTCTTGAGGCAATGTGCGCGCACCTGACCTTCTCATCCTGGCCGCTGGCATGGGCAGCCGCTACGGCGGGCTCAAGCAGCTGGAGCCCTTCGGCCCGGGCGGCGAGACCATCATGGACTACTCGGTCTTTGACGCGCTGCGCTGCGGCTTTGGCAAGGTGGTCTTCGTCATCCGCCGCGACTTTGCCGATCGCTTCGAGAGGGAAGTGGCCCCCCGCTTCAAGGGCCTCATCCCCACCATCGCCGTGTTCCAGGAGCTGGATGACCTGCCCCAGGGCCGCAAGCCGCCCGCGGGCCGCAGCAAGCCCTGGGGCACGGTGCAGGCCGTGCTGGCCGCCCGCCAGGCCTGCGACGGCCCCTTTGTGATGATCAATGCCGATGACTTCTATGGCATGGCCAGCTACCAGGCCATGGCCGGGCATTTCCGGGCCCTGCCCGAGGGCGCGCAGGGCCGCTATTCCATGGTCGGCTACACCTTGCGCAGCACGCTAAGCGAGCACGGCACCGTCACCCGCGGCATCTGCCGCTGCGACAGCCAGGGCCATCTGCTCCAGGTGCTGGAGACGCGGGGAATCGCACGCAATGGCCAGGCCGCGCATGCGCCCGGGCCTGACGGGAAAGTGCTCGATTTCAGCGGCGATGAGCCGGTGAGCATGAACTTCTTCGGCTTCACCCCAGACCTCTTTGGCCATCTTGAGGAGCAATTCATCAGCTTCCTCAACCTGCAGGGAGGGGAATTGAGCTCAGAGCTGCTCATCCCCCAGGCAGTGGACACGCTGCTCAAGCAGGGCAAGGCCAGCGTTCAGGTGCTCCAAGGTAGCCCTTACTGGTTCGGGGTGACCAACCCTGAGGACAAGCGCCTGGTGGTCAACAACATCTTGGGCCTGGTCCATGATGGCGAGTATCCACAAAAGCTCTTTGCTTGAACGATTCCCAACGAAAATAGGGCTTATTGAATGGCTCTTTCGGACGATTAAAGATAATAGATAGAAGCTTGTCAGGCCTTGATTTGGTCCATATTTTGGAATATCATTCCGTATCATTTGGGATGATTGGAGGCAAAATGAAAAAATCAATGATGTACTCCAGCCTGGTCTTGCTTCTCTTGGCTGGCTTGCTGGGTTTGGTGAGCTTTGGCTGCCGCGGCTATGGCCAGACCGACCCTCTTGGCGCCAGCGGCGCTGGCGGCAGCAGTGGCGGAGGCACCGGCGGCGGGAGCGGTACCGTTCCTACTGCCACCCCCACACTTCTTATCATCAACATCGCCCCGACCTGCTCGGCTGCCGCTGGCGCCAATAGCTTTGTGTTCGGCAGCACTACTGGCCTTTTTAGGTCTTCTTATTCGACCGCAACCACACAACAATTCACCTGTGGCGCGACCCTTGAGCTATACAACGTGCTCAATGGTGACTACAAAGCTGAAGCTGAAGCAGACCTCTCGCCTATCATCAATTTTTCCGGCTTTAATAATGGCCACATTGACTTTGATTTGACTGTTTACCCTTACAATGGCTTTGGAACCGTCGCTGTTTTTAGGGGGGCTGGCGGCACAACTTGGCCCCATGGAACGAGCACAGTCATCGACCAGACAACGGGTGCGGCTTATAGCGACGGCAGCGCCGCCAGCCCGAGCGGCGCCAATCACTTTCACGTGCCTATTAGCTATGCCTATGGTGATTATTTCCATGGCAAATCCATAAACAGCTTGGCTTGCGTGTTCGAGATTGAATTGACTGAGGTGAATGGCCAAGCCAATGGCGGTTGGCCTCTAAGCTACCATATCGCCTCGGTCAGCAACATCACGTGGAGCAATCAATAAGCCTAGAAGCGCCAAAAGCCCCGGCTTGCGCCGGGGCTTTTCCATTTAAGAGGGAATCCATGCATCTGGCGGTCTTGGGGGCCAGCGGCCGGACCGGCTGGCTCTTGGTGCAATTGGCGCTGGCCCAAGGCCACCAGGTGCGCGCGCTGGTGCGCGCCAGCCAGGGCCTGCCAGCCCTGGAAGGCCTGGAGCTCATCCAGGGCGATGCCACAAGCTTCAGCAGCGTGCTGGCCGCGGCGCAGGGCTCTGAGGCCGTCATCTCCTGCCTGGGCCCCAGGCCTGAGGGCGACCCGCTCATCTGCAGCCAGGCCACGGCCCACGTGCTGGCGGCCATGCAAAAGGGCGGCCCCAAGCGCTATGTGCTGGTCTCAGGCATGGCCCTGGACCTGCCCGGCGACGCCAAGAGCATGGCCAACCGGGTGGCCAGCTGGCTCACCCAGCGCCTGGGCGGCCCCATGATGGCAGACAAGGCCAGGGAGCTGGCTGAGCTGCTGGAATCAGATGCCATTTACACCGCCTTGCGGCCGCCCAGGCTCACCCAGGGCCTGGCCAGCGGCAAGGTGCGCTTTGACCTCAAAGACTGCCCGGGCCGCAGCATCAGCCGCGGCGACCTGGCGGCCAGCCTGCTGGCCTGCGTGGCTGCCCAGGCCCATCTGCGCCAGGCGCCCTTCATCTCCAACTAAAGCCCCCACAAAGGACGGATATGACCTTGCAGCTCTTGGGCCTAGCCATGGCCACCTGCCTTTCGACCCTCTTGGGCGGATTCCTCTTTTTGCGGAGCAGGGAAGGCCAGCATTATTACTTTGCCTTCGCCGCTGGCAGCCTCATCGCCGTGGTCTTCTTGGACCTGCTGCCTGAGAGCCTGGAGATAGGCCGCAGCCTCGCCATCAGCGACCGCAGCCTGCTCATCATCCTGGTCGCCTCGTTCTTCTTGTACAGCTTCGTGGACCGCTTCTTCCTGACCCATCATCATCATGAGGGCATCGAGCACGGCCATCCCATGGGCCTCATCGGAGCCGGCAGCCTGGTGGCGCACAGCTGCCTGGACGGCGTGGCCATCGGCATCGCCTTTCAGGCCAGCGCCAAGATCGGCGCCATCGTGGCCGCGGCCGTGATCGCCCATGACATGACCGACGGCTTGAACACCGTGGTCCTGATGCGCAAGAACCACCATTCCGTGGCCAAGGCGCGGCTCTTCCTGGCCTTGGACGCTGTGGCGCCATTGCTGGGCATCATCCTTGCCAGCAGCATCAAGCTGCCCGAGGCTTTGCTCGCCTTTCTGCTGGCTTTCTTCGCCGGCGAGTTCCTCTATATCGGCGCCGGCAGCCTGCTGCCTGAGACCCAGGAGAACGGCACGCTCAAGACCATGACCGCCATGGCATTTGGCGTGGCCCTGATCGCCATCTTGACGTCCTTGATCTAGCAGGGCAGCCAGGCCCCAGGAAGAGCTAAATTAAATAATCAATGTTATTTAACTTTGATGGGGCCATGGCCGCCAAAACCACAAAACCAGCCCTTCCCAAGCCCAAGAGCAGCCGCAAGCCAGGCTGGGTGGCCCTGCATCTGGATGCGCGCCAGCTGCAGGAAGTCGAGAGCCACAGCCACTTGGCGAGGATGATGCAGGACATGCAGGCTTTCGGCGACTACCTGATCGCCGAGCGCGGATTCAGCCCGCGCACCCGCACCGCCTATCTTGGCGACCTGAGCTTGTTCCTGCACTATCTGGCCAGCCAAGGCTGTGACTTCCCTGCCCAAAAGGTCGCCAAGGACCTGGTGAGCGCCTATGTGCGCCATCTGCGCACCAAAGAGGGCCTGCAAGCCAGCTCAGCCAACCGCCGCATCGCCGCCATCCGGCACTTCTGGCGCTGGATGCTGGAGACCGGCATCATCGAGGCTGACCCGCTCTCAGCCCTGCGCACGGCCAAGATAGGCAGGAAGCTGCCCCGGCCCCTTTCTGAGGATGAGGTGCAGCGCCTGCTGGATGCGGTCAAGCCCATCCCCTCGGCGCGGGGCGCGCAGGACGCCAAGTATCTGGAGATAGAGGCGGCCCGCAACCGGGCCTTCTTGGAGCTGCTCTACGGCTCAGGCTTGCGCATCAGCGAGGCCTGCGGCCTGCAATGGGGCGACTTGGACCTGGGCAACAGCCAGGGCCCGCTGGCGCGGGTGCGCGGCAAGGGAAAGAAACAGCGCGTGGTGCCGCTCTCGCGGGCCTTTTTGGCCTGCCTGCTGGATTACCTGCGCATGGCCTCCTACAAGCCCGGCGCCAAGCAGCCCCTGTTCTTGGCCCGCCACGGCGGCCCCTTGAGCGCGCCTTATATGGATGGCGTGTTCAAGAAGCTGCTGGCCCAGGCCGGCCTGCCCTCGGACCTCACCCCCCACAAGCTGAGGCACAGCTTCGCCACCCACATGCTGGACCATGGCGCCGACACCCGCATCATCCAGGAGCTGCTGGGCCATGAGAGCCTGGCCACCACCCAGATCTACACCCAGGTGAGCCGCACCAAGGCCCAGCAGACCTGGCAAGAGACCCACCCCCGCGACAAGATGGGCATCTAAAGGCTGAATCCTCCAGAACCCCCCTGTCTCTGAATCCGTAGAGCAGTTGGGACCCCTTTTGGAGGAGCGCAATGGCAGAGCTGGAGACCATGGACCTGTCCGCGGAAGCGGCCCAAGAATACATCAACAAGACCCCTGAGCTGCAGATCGTGGATGTGCGCTCCGCGGGCGAGTACAAGGAAGGCCATCTGGCGGATGCCATCCTCATGCCTCTCAACACGCTGCCCGGAAGGGTCTATGACCTTGACCGCGGCAAGCCGGTGCTGCTCTACTGCGCCAGCGGCGGCCGCTCATCCTCAGCCTTGGGCTTTTTGCTGGCCCAGGGCTTCAATGCCAAGCACATAGAGGGCGGCATCAATGAATGGGAGAGCCTGGGCCTGCCGCTGGCAGAGTGACCCGGAGCGCCAAACAAAAAAAGGGGAGCCGCGAGGCTCCCCTTTTTTTGTGCGCAGGGCTCCCCTTTTTGCTCACACCACCTTGAGCAGCATGTAGGCGATGCTGAAGCGCCCGCTCTCGGGGATGAAGCAGAGCAGGTTCTGGCCGGGCTTGAGGCGGCCGCTGTGGTAGAGCTCATCCATGATGATGTAGATGCTGGCGCTGCCGGTGTTGCCCTTGGTCTCCAAGTTGGTGAACCAGCGCTCATAGGGCACGCCAAAGCCGGCCAGCTGCATGGCATCATGCAGGCGGGCGCGGAAATAGTCGCTGCTGTAATGCGGCAGGAACCAATCCACCTGCTCGGCGGTGATGCCGCGGCGCTGGCGCACCCGCTCCAGGGCCCGGTTGACCGCCGTGGGCACGATCTCGCGGTTGAGCAGCTCCACATCCTGGCGCACCGCCATCAGGTTCTGGCGGGCCACGTCATCCATGCTTCCTGCCATGCGCCAGGGCACCAGGCTGCCGTCCTCCGCGCGCTTGGCCCCGGCAGTCATGCAGGCCGGCAGCTCGTTGGCGAAGCTCAGGTGCTCTATCCATTCCACCTTGAGGCTCAGCTGGCCCGGCCTTGGGAGCGGCTCCACCAGCATGGCGCCGGCGCCGTCCGAGAGCATCCAGCGCAAGAAATCGGCATCAAAGCCCAGCACCGGGCGCTTCTCCAGGTCCACGGCCAGGTCATCGCCCATCTGGCTGAAGAAGCCCGAGCGCAAGAAGGTGCTGGCGATCTCGCTGCCCGTGGCCACGGCGGCCCTCGCCTGGCCCAGGCTGATGCTCATCACCGCGTACTTGAGGGCGGTGATGCCAGACAGGCAGATGCCA